>JAFCEM010000032.1 GCA_017609145.1 Candidatus Aenigmatarchaeota archaeon
GAATATCCTACCGAAACTCATGTTTTTAAAGTTTTTGCCCTAATTCTGGACATGGATGTAAAAGATACAGAGAGGGCCAAAAGCTCTGAAATTTCCGGCTTTCATAAACTGGGGCCTGGAGAAAGAATAAAAATTCTCAGGGGGCATGTCGACCTTGACGATGAGGAGATTGCAACACTAACATGCACCGGGGCCATGGACATTGCCCTGGCAGATAGGATGATAGAAAATGTTGTGGGTACATGCGAGTTCCCTTTTGGCATAGCCACTAACTTTCTGATTAACGGGAAGGATTACTTAATTCCAATGGCATTGGAGGAGCCCTCTGTTGTTGCCGCTGCATCATACGCGGCAAAGCTTGCAAGGCCAGCGGGAGGCTTCAGTACATCCTCTTCAGAGCCCGTGATGATAGGCCAGATACAGATTGTGGGTGTGGGAGATTTTGAGAATGCCAAGAAAACAATAATGGAGAAAAAAGAAGAAATCATAAGGAACGCCAATGAAGTAGACCCTGCCGTACTCGTGAAATACGGCGGTGGACTAAGAGACATCGAGATAAGGGAGATAGATTCGCAACGGGGAAAAATGATGATTGTACACCTTCTTGTTGACTGCAGGGATGTCATGGGAGCCAATGCCGTGAATACTCTCTGTGAATGCATAGCACCGCAGCTTGAGGAACTGACCGGAGGTAGGTCAAGGCTAAGAATAATTTCAAACTTTGCTGTACACAGAACTGCAAAGGCGCAGGCAGTCTGGAAGAAGGATGTTCTTGAAGGGAGCGTAAAGGATGGAATGAAGGGAGATGAGATTGTCGAGAGGATTCTGGATGCATATGCCCTTGCGGAAGCGGACCAGTTCAGGTGCACGACGCATAATAAGGGCATAATGAACGGTGTCGATGCTGTTGCAATAGCGACAGGCAATGATTTCAGGGCTCTTGAAGCGGGTGCGCATTCGTACGCGGCAAGAAACGGAAGGTATGAATCACTTACCAAATACAGGAAGAACGAGAGAGGTGATATTGTTGGCGAGATTGAACTTCCCATGGCGGTTGCCATAGTTGGCGGCGCAACCATGAGCAAACCAACGGCAAAGGCTGGATTAAAGATTATCGGAGCGAAGACGGCAAAAGAACTTGCAGAGGTTATGGCCGCGCTAGGGCTGGCACAGAACTTTGCCGCACTCAGGGCACTTGCTACGGAAGGTATTCAGAGGGGACATATGCGACTGCATGCAAAGAACATAGCTGTAATGGCAGGTGCAAAGGGCGAAATGATAGACAAGATTGCTGAAAAGATGGCAAAAGAAAAAAACATAAGGGTTGACCGGGCAAAGCAGCTCCTTGATGAATTGGGAAAGATGTAGGATTATGTTTAAATAATTAACAAATTAGTTTTTTGCATGGATACAGGAAAATCCCGAAGACTTTTTGGCACGGATGGTATACGGGGAATCGCAAACAAGCATCCAATGACCCCTGAAATGATTCTGAAGCTCGGAAAGGCAGCAGCCGAGGTGTTCAAAAACGGAAACAGGAGAACCAAAATACTTATAGGCAAGGACACGCGGATATCTGGCTATATCATGGAAACGGCGCTCACATCAGGTATATGCTCAATGGGTGTTGATGTTCTTCTTGTCGGTCCCCTGCCCACACCAGCGATAGCGCACCTCACAAAATCATTCGGTGCGGATGCAGGCGTTGTTATCTCGGCATCACACAACCCTGCCGAACACAACGGAATCAAGTTCTTCTCGAGGGATGGGTTCAAACTCTCTGATGAGAAGGAGCTTGAGATGGAGGATATTATTTTTTCCGAGGGATTCAACAAGGAACATATAAACGGCAAATTAATAGGTAAAGCCTATAGGATTGACGATGCAAAGGGGAGGTACATAGAATTCGCCAAATCAACAATAAACAATGCGAACCTGTCCGGTTTGAAGGTTGTGCTGGACTGTGCAAACGGCGCCGCCTATGTAGTAGCCCCGACAATATTCAGGGAGCTCGGCGCAGAGGTGATTGTGCTTAACAACAAACCAGACGGGCTCAACATAAACCAGGGCTGTGGTGCGCTGCATACAGAAGTTATAAGTGATGCTGTGAAGAAAGAAAAGGCAGATATAGGCATAGCATTAGATGGTGACGCGGACAGGGTAATGATGGTTGATGAGAATGGAAAAGAATTTGACGGTGATTTCATGATGGCCCTCTGCGGACTTGAGCTTAAAAAAAATGGTCTGCTGAAGAAAAACACAATAGTCGCCACACAAATGAGCAATGCGGGGCTTGAGCTTTTCTGTGAACAGAACGGTATAAATCTCGTTAGAACGGATGTGGGTGACAGGTATGTTCTCAGGGAAATGCTGAATGGTGGGTTCTCATTCGGGTGTGAGGGAAGCGGGCACATATTCTTCACGGACCATATAACAACCGGAGACGGTATAATAACTGCACTGCAGGTTCTGAATATAATGAAGAAACGCGGCAAAAAGTTATCCGGGCTCCGGCTTATGGACAAGCTACCACAGATTTTGATTAATGTCAATGTCAGGGAAAAGAGGAACATATCAGAAATGCCATCGGTTTCTGCAATGATAAATGAAGCAAAGGGGAAGCTGGGTAAAAATGGAAGAATATTCGTAAGATACAGCGGAACTGAGAATGTAGCAAGAGTCATGATTGAAGGAAAAGAGCAGAATACTATAGAGGAACTTGCTGATAGTATTGCAGAAGAAATTAAAAAGGAGATTGGTGTTGATGGCAATGATTGAAAAGAGTATATTCAGGCAATACGACATTAGGGGAATAGTCGGCAAAGACCTCACAGAAGAAAACGTGGAATTGCTCGGAAAAGCAATAGGAAGTTATATCAAAACCAAGGATATTGTCATTGCGCGGGATAACAGGTTCAGTTCAGTGCCTTTCAGGAATGCCATGATAAGGGGCCTAAACTCAACCGGAATCAATGTCATAGATATAGGACTTGCCCCGAGCCCTGTTCTATATTTTGCCCTGAGACATCTGAAGATACCAAGCGGTATCATGATAACAGGCAGCCACAACCCAAAGGAATACAATGGGTTCAAAATACTAGCAAACTATCACTGCATCTACGGAAATGAGATACAGGAAATCAGTCGAATAATTGAAAAGAACGAGTTCAGAAAGGGTGAAGGTAATGTAAGAGTAATTGATGTTCTTGAAAATTATATTGTATGGATAAAACAGCACATAAATCTGAAAAGGAGAGTAAAGGTTGTTGTCGACTGCGGTAATGGCACAGCCGGTGTTGTTGCTCCAAGAATTCTAAAAGAACTCGGCTGTGAAGTCATTGAACTCTTCTGTGAATCTGATGGCAGTTTCCCGAATCATCACCCGGATCCCACGCAACCTGAACTTTATAAAGAGCTTGCTGAAACCGTAAAAAATGAAAAGGCGGATCTGGGTGTTGCCTATGACGGGGACGGGGACCGCATAGGTGTGGTTGATGAAACCGGAAAGATGGTATTCGGAGACCAGATGATGATATTATTTTCCCGGGAGATACTGAAAAAAAATCCCGGGGCGAGAATAGGAATTGAGGTCAAATGTTCACAATCATTGATAGATGACGTAATGGCGCATGGCGGCGTGCCTGTTATGAGCCCGACCGGCCATTCAATAATAGAGGCCTTGATGGAACGGGAAAACCTCGTGCTTACCGGCGAGATGTCGGGGCACATTTTCTTTGCGGATGAATACTTCGGCTACGATGATGCAATATACGCATCCGCGCGCCTTCTCCGGTTGTTGTCCGGAAGCGAGAAAAGTGTTGGACAGATGCTCGCCGAGGCACCCGGCTATTTTTCGACCCCTGAAATAAGGTTACACTGTTCTGATGAAAAAAAGTTTGAAGTTGTTGGGAAGCTTACGGAAGCATTCAAATCAAAATATAATGTCATTGATATAGACGGGGCAAGAGTTGTTTTTGATGACGGATGGGGACTTATAAGGGCAAGTAATACGCAACCGGTTCTTGTATTGCGCTTCGAGGCCAAGAGCCAGGAGAGGTTGGAAGAAATCCAGGATTTGTTTAGAAAAGCGCTTTCGGCATTTCCTGAAATCAGCAGCAATTGGGACAGCAATAAGCCATAACCGCATAAATTATATAAACTTATAGTGGAATTATTGGTTATGGATATTGAAGTGGTTGAAAAAAAGAAGGATAAGCTGAAGATTGCTGTGAAAGGCGAAACGCACAGCCTTTTAAACCTGATAAGGGAAAATGCATGGAGAGTTGGGGCAAAGAGCGCATCATATGTAATTGAGCATCCTTATCTTTCTGATCCGAAAATCATTATCAAATCAGAAAAACCAAAAAGAATCCTGAGCAATTCGGCACAGTTGGTGATTAACCAGGCAACTGATTTTGGTAAGGAATTTGGCGCGCAGTCGAAAAAAAGGTGATTTATGGACCTTAATCCAAAGTCTCTGCTGATAAGATACTGGTATGTAATACTATTGGTTATAATTGTTTTGGTGGCTTTCTCAGTGAGGGCGATACCTGCCAGATTTAATGAGCTGCAGGCTCTCGATCCCTTCCTTTTTTACAGAATGAGTGAGTACGCGCTCAACAATAACTGGGAACTACCTAAAACTGATATGTTGAGATATTATCCGGACGGTATCAATTCTTATGATTATGTAACCCTCCTGCCTGTATATATCCCGGCACTTTCGTACAGTGCACTCTCAGCCACAGGATTAGTGAATATACCTTATCTACAGTTTGCCATAATCTTCCCTGCTATTATGGGGGCTATTGCAGTCTTTTTGATGTACTTCATAGGAAAGGATTTGTTTAAAAGCAGAATAGCAGGTCTATTTGCTGCATTTTTCCTTGCCACAGTTCCGGCCTTTCTTACCAGAACCACCGCAGGATTCTTTGAAAAAGAGCCCATAGCAGGAGTTTTCATGATGCTTACTGTTCTTTTCTTTATCAAGGCATTCAAAAAGAATTCATGGAAATACAGCTGCATAGCGGGCGTATCTTTTGCCCTGATGAGCATGACGTGGGGCGGTGCACAATACATATACCTGCTGATGAGCGGCTTTTTGGGTCTTGTCTTTGGAATCAATCTCATCCTTGTAGTGATTAATTATCTTTTTGCGGGATGCTGCATAGCCATGATAGAAAAACTCGAGGATTTTGTCGGTTTAAGGATGATCATGGCCTATGTCCCCATGATGCTTATAGGCATCATGGTTCCGCAGATGTTTCCTTCATTCAGCCTGGGCAGTCTGGAGCTCACCTCAGTTCCCGTGCTAATATCATTCGCTGTCATTGTCGTGCTTCTGGTAAGATATGGTGTAAAAAGATTAAATCTCCTGGAAGAAAAGCAGATACAACATGTTATCCCTGGTATTATGGTTTTAGGAGTATTGATCCTGTTGGTTGGCTCTGTGTTTTCCGGTGCGCTTTCCAATATCATCTATCAATTGGGGTCATACATTAATCCTACACCACAAGCGGGAGAACTTGGAACAACGATTGCTGAAAATATGCCGGGCGGTCTTGGTGAAGTCACAGGAAAGCTCAGCAACAGTATGTCGGGTCAGGTGATACCACAACTGAATTTTCTTTCTCCATATTTCACATTGTGGATTTTTATGATTCTCGGATGCTGCGCAATGGTTTATGAATTCTATAAGACCAAGAATTACCTGTATCTTTTTCCCCTGCTTTGGATATTTTCAAGCATCTGGTCTGTATTTGCCAAGGTGAGGCTCACATTCCTTGTGGGCCCCGCAGCCGCTGTTGGAGGAGCATTTTTCTTTGCGTGGCTGATAAAAAAGGCAAGAAAGGATAACATAGCACAGAAACTCGGACGCGTTGCAGGGAGGATAAATACAACAACCGTTCTTGTGAGTATCATTATTGCGCTCACGCTTGTACTGAATTTTGCAAACGCGTACGCGTACTGTTCAAGTCTCGGTCCTTCAATCTGTTTCCCTATGGTGGATGAAAAAGGTAATGTGAAACCTTGTCTGGAAATAAACGCTGACAGTACCTATAGCATGGATGAAAACCAGCCATGGTACCAGGCAATGGATTTTCTGAGCACCACCGGCCAGGATAATGCTGTGCTTTCGTGGTGGGACTTTGGTTATTGGTTCCAGGCGAGGGGTAATAAGCCATCGATTGCAGACGGCGGCAATCTGGGGGAATATGCCAGAAGGAACAATGAGATTGCTGAATGGTTCACTTCATCGACTAATGAGTGGTCAGAGTATATACCATGGCTTCAGAAATATCAAGTGGGTTACATACTGATGGATTACACGCTCATAGCCAAATTTGGTGCAATAACATCCATAGCAAGCAAAGGGCAAAACGTTCTTGGATTCATGGAATTCAGGCAGTCCAATACTTACCAGAAAGACAATCAAACCATAGTTGAGTTCACGAATAATCCTTTTGTGCTCTGGGTTCCTGTGAATAATCAGGGTGTAGTAACCGGTTCAATCAGGTTCATGGTCTCGCAGGATGGAAAATATTATAATCGTGATTACAGTTACATAAATGATGTATGCACCACAAACGGAATATTACATGTTGGTGATGAAGAGCCATCAGTAGCTGGATGTGTAGTAATGAGTTCTCTTGGTATTTACTATGCCCCGGAAGATGCAAAGGACACCATATTCACAAACCTTATGTTCATGGATGGTTACGGTCTTCCTCTTGAGAAGGTTTTTGATAACACTCTGGTGAAAATTTATAAAGTTCTCTATTAACTGTTAGTATCTTATGTCTGAATTTATTGTTGGTGGTCTTGCTGTACTCATAGCATTTTTTGTCACGCTTTTTTTTATCCCCAAATATATCAAAAAAGCCAAAGCTCTGGGTCTGGTTGGCAAAGACATGAATAAATACGAAAAGCCGCCTGTACCAGAGGCCGGGGGCATAACCGTTATAATCGGTATTGTATCGGCTATGCTTTTTTACATATTTGTAAAGACATTCCTTTATGGCACTCAAAGTAATCTCGTAGCCATATTTGCCATACTATCGACACTTCTACTTGCTGTCATGATAGGGTTTGTCGACGATGTTTTTGGATGGAAAACGGGCATAAGGAGGCTCCACAAGGTCCTGCTTACCATCCCGCTTGGCATACCTTTCATGGTGATAAATGCAGGGCAATCAATAATGTATATTCCACTTATTGGTTCTGTCAACTTTGGGCTCATCTATCCTCTTGTCATGGTGCCAATAGGCATAATTTGCGCTGCGAATGCATATAACATGCTGGCAGGATACAACGGGCTTGAGGCGGGGCTTGGGATAATAATACTGAGCACGCTTGGAATTGTCAACTGGATAAATGGTGTTCTTTGGCTTACTCTGGTGTCATTTGCCGGTGTTTTTGCCCTTCTTGCATTTTTGATTTTCAACTGGTGCCCAGCAAAAATATTTCCAGGGGACTCCCTGACATACGGAATCGGCGCGTTTATAGCCATGATAGCCATCGCCGGAAACATGGAGAAGATAGGTATTATACTTTTCATCCCATTCATAATTGATGCCGCCCTTTCACTGTGGCCCGAAATCAGAGGTAAGGGGAAAGTTGAAGCGTTTGCAAAACCAAATAAAGATAACAGTCTGGAAAAACCGTATCCGGGCATATACGACATGACCCATTTTGCTCTTGCTTCGCTAAAAAAAAAAAAAAAGAAGGTTTATGAAAGGGATGTCACAACCTTTATCCTGCTTATTGAGTTATTCCTGGTTTTGTTGGTGTTCCTGTTTTTTGTTTAACTGCCTTTCTTGTAAGCGGCATAGAAAATTAAGACAACCACAATCACGGCTGCGGCTATCATGAAATTATTAGTGGAGAACTGCGGCAGATAATTCTTTATTTGTTCATAGCCATAGTTGGCTAGGAGTATCAGGATAAGTCCACAGACTATTATAATAAAAGTGTAGTCCCTCTTACCCCCGTCTCCACCTTTCAGGGGCTTGAACACGAACGCCATGAAAAAGGTTGCTATGAA
>JAFCEM010000033.1 GCA_017609145.1 Candidatus Aenigmatarchaeota archaeon
AATAGAAACCGGCTCATCAAAGATAGCATCAGAGCTTCTGGCGGGCAAGGCTCTCCCTTTCAGGGCAGAACACTGGTCACAGATTGTAAAGGATTCGCATGAGGTAATGAATGAAAACTACTGGTTCCCGTGCTCAACACTCATATTCGGACTTCCGGGGGAAACAGAGGATGATGTCAGGCAGACACTGGAACTCGTGCAGGATATAAGAAAATACAAATCCCTTATGGTTCCGCTTTTCTTCGTACCAATAGGAGTGCTGGACAAGGAAAAGTTTTTCAAGCCCAGCGACATGGGCCCGGAACACTGGAAACTCCTTGCGGAGTGCATGGAACATGACTTTGAATGGGCACCGCGTCTTGCTGAGGACAGCATAGGTATAAGCGGAATGGGGTTCCTGAAGGGGTTTGGCCTCAAGACAATAATAAACACGATGAAAAGGAAATCCGACAAATATATGAGTCTTATGAAAGAAGGCATCAGCCCGATGAAACACAAAGAAGATGAAATAGCATAAAACAATTAAATACTTCTGTTCTAATATGTTCATGGAAAAATCAGGGCGCTATAAGTTATTTTTGATTGTTCCCGTACTTTTGCTCATCACTTCAACAGTAATATTATTTACACATTACTCCGAAACAGGTGAATGGTTCGAAAGGTCCATACAACTCAAGGGAGGCATGCTGATAACAGTCGATACTAATACACCGGCCAGTGCAATTGATGTGGAGTCGCTGTTGTCAGAAAATTTTGGGGATGTTCATGTAAGGGAACTGAGCGGATTCTCGGGTCACGGGCTTCTGATAGAAACAGCATCGGACACCAATTCCACCGAAGTTATAGAAGAACTTGAAAACGCCGGAATATCCATAATTGATATCTCTGTAGAGAGCATAGGCCCGTCGCTTGGTGAGTCCTTCTGGTCACAGGCACAACTCGGCATAATCATGGCATTCGTATTCATGGGTATAATAGTCTTTGCAATATTCCGGATATTTATCCCCTCATTTGCAGTAATAATGTGTGGAATATCTGATATTATAGTCACCCTTGCCCTGATGCAGGTGTTTGGCATAGAACTCTCTCTCGCTTCTTTTGCCGCGCTGCTGATGCTTATAGGATACTCGATAGACACCGACATAATGCTTACGACAAGACTCATAAGAACAAGGGATGATTCCCTGAACAATAGACTAAAAAATACATTAAAAACCGGGCTTACAATGACAGGAACCACCATAGGCGTGCTTGTAGCACTGCTCCTGTCCGGAGCTTCCATAGTATTGGCAGAAATAGCATCCGTACTTCTTATAGGACTGGTGATCGATATCATAAACACGTGGCTCCAGAATAGTGTACTGCTCAAGTGGTACTGTGAAAGGAGGGGAATGGAATGATGAAATACTGGCGTATATGGATACTCGTGATTATGGTAATAGCCTCGGTTCTTGCGATAGGGCTTAAGGACTATCCATACGGAAGAAATGGTGTTGAGGTGAGCTATGTCTCTGATATTTCCCCTGCTAAAAATATCCTTGAGCAGGGCATGCTTATCACCAACCTTAATGGCGAAAAAGTGGATGATGTTGATGACTGGAAAAACAAAATAACAGAAATCAAAAACCAGAATGTATCCATCAAGGTCAACGGCAAGACCTATGAATTCTATGTCAATGAAACCTTCGGGGTGGATGTGATGGAAATGGAGAGGCTTAACCTTGAGTTCGGCCTTGACCTAAGAGGCGGGACTAGAATAATACTAAAGCCCGTTGAATCAAATGTGACAGAAGAAGATATAATACAGATAAAATCAACACTGGAGACAAGGTCAAATGCATACGGGCTCAGGGAAATCAATTTCTACTCTGTTAAAGGAATAGACGGCAGCTATTACATACAGGTAGAGGCTGCAGGCATAAAAAAGGATATAGTTGATGAGTTGCTCTCGACACAGGGGAATTTTGAGGCAAAGATTCTCAAGCCGGTTGAACTTGATGGTAACACGGGCACGATGCAGCTCGGTGAATCATCTCATGCTGTCACAATTGTTAGCAATGATACGGTTAAGATAGATGACATAGAAGTCGCGACAGCGGAGAGTTTCACGCTCGACGGAATAGATTTTCAGTATATAAACAAAACAGAGGAAAATGCCTTTTTCATGGCTTTGGTTTATAGCGGGGATGATATAGAACTGGTATACTCTGACCCGCAACATTCCGGCATAATACCCCAGACAAACGGTTTCCAGTTCTATTTTGGTGTGCTTGTCTCGGAAGAAGGTGCGCAGAGATTCGCAGATGTTACGACAGGAATATCCTCTTATATTGATATGAACAGCGGTGAGAGGTACCTCGATTCCTCAATATACCTTTATCTGGACGGAAAACTTGTTTCCGAGCTGCGAATTTCAGAAGACCTCGGAGGCAAGGTTTACCAGTCACCACAGATTCAGGGCTTCAGGGAGAGCAAAGAAGATGCAATAGAGGAAAAGCTGAAACTGCAGACCATATTAAGGTCCGGCGCACTTCCAGTTAAGCTGGAAACGGTTTCTGTTGACATAATTTCACCAACACTCGGTACTGACTTCTTCTCATCGGCAATATTCGCAGCCGGATTCGGAGCCCTGGTAGTCTTCCTGATAGTTTTCTTCAGGTATAAAAAGATAAAAATAGCAGTTCCCATGGTATTCGTTGCCTTCTCGGAGGTTCTGATAATACTTGGAATAGCTGCAACCGGCGATTCTTTGATATGGATGATAGCACTTCTTCTGAACTTCATGCTCATAACAACTGCGTGGTGGAAGAAACATGAAATCGACATATATGCCTGGGTTGGCGCCCTGCTTATACCCCTTATTGGTATGATGTCCTGGACAATTGACCTGCCTGCAATAGCAGGTATAATAGCGGTCATAGGAACAGGCGTAGACCATCAGATAATAATAGCAGACGAAACTATTGCCGGGAAAAAGGAAAAGGTTTATGACCTTAAGGAAAAAATCAAGCGTGCTTTCTTCATTATCTTCGGGGCTGCGGCCACGACAATAGTGGCTATGGTTCCCCTTATGTCAATAGGGATAGGCCTTGTCAGGGGATTTGCAATAACAACAATCATTGGTGTTTTGGTTGGGGTTCTGGTAACGAGGCCCGCCTATGCAAGGATAGTTGAGGGTCTCGTGAAGAAATAATTTGGTTTTCAATCCTTTATTTTTTTGACGGAAGATGCTTGACAGCTCTCTTCTTGAATGACTGGATTTTTTTACTCAGTGTGTCAATTTTGCTTTTTGTCTGATAATCAAAACCAGCCCCGGAAGGTTTCTCATAAGAACGCCCGCTGTAGAATCCCTTAACATCAGTTTTGGCATAATTGGTAGGGTCTTCCTTTCTTTTGAAGACCTTTTTGATGTTTTTGGCACTTATGCTCTTTTTGATGCTCTTTACCTTTCCTTTTCTCTTGAAGAATCTTTTGATCTTCTTTGTCAGGCTCTCCTTACTGTATCCGTATTTTGGATGATACCCGCTGGGTGGCATTAGCATGTATATAAGGAACCCTGCCGCTCCGGCAATAATAACCCCTATAACAATCCATATCCAGAGCCCACCCTGTTGCATGCTTCTGTTTGTTTCGGCCTCCAATTTAAGCGCTGTTATCCCATTATTCAGCGTGATTATATTAGCTTCAACCTGATTTAGCTTTTCTTCAGCCGTTATGTAATCCCCCGAAGCTATGGCATTCCAGGATTCGGTAATGAGACTATTGGTATCATTCACGAGGTTGTCGACAAACGTCAGATTATCTTCTGAAACCAGACCGATTATGGTAGGTCTTAGCGCATTAAACTCATTGATTAGACCCTCCAGTGTTGCTGAAAGATTAATATACGAGTCATTTATTTCTGCTTCTCTTTCAGGGTTTGAAAGCACCTTTACTGTAAAGCTTTCTTCATCATACCAGGTTTCATATTGTGAAACATACGCCCTGAGCGTTCCTGCATGATTCCCAAGGTTGGTCTCATTATATACATCAAGAGTTACTTCGAAGTCACATTCCGCATTAACCCCGAGATTGCAGTATGTTGGACTAATAGTTTTGCTAATTCCATCCACGCTTACGTTAAGTTTTATTGCTGATGTCACTTCTCCTGTGTTTTTGACTGTGACGTTGGTTGAACCCGATGAACCCAAAACTATGGATACCAAAGAGTCATAATTGGTAATTGATACTGACCTGTCAGTGGTTGTTGATGAATCACCATCATCACTATCATCACCACCATCATTGCCTGATGATGAACTCGCGTCTGCGTTGCCTACAATAAGGGTTACACCACTTATGTTTCCAAAGCTCGGGTCAGTGAAATTTATGCTAATAAGGTTTGAATCTACACATGATTTGTTGCTGTCATGCGTACTGCTTGCTGTGATTTTCCATGCGAACCAGCAGGTCTTCTGGGGGCCTAGGTTGAGCGTAAAGTAGTTGCCGCTCTTACCCCAGTAGCAGCCGCTTGTATCATTAGCAGCGTATGCGGTTATGGTGACATAGCTACACGTGCCCATCAGGAGTTTGCCTCTAGCCGTTGCATTTCCATAATTCGTAACACTGATATTGAAATATTTGCTTTTACCTTCATCGATTGTGCCAATATTATTGTTCTTGCTTCCCGCACCATTATTGATTATGCTCATGTTCAGGCCCGTGTTATTTACGATAAGGTAATTATATACACCTGTCCCGGTCAGATTTACCCTGCCGGTATAGTAGCTTACGTTTATTCTTACTGTATATTTTCCGCCCAGGAAATTCGGCCGAAGAGTCCCGTTCACATAACAGAAATCATTGCCATCACATATCGGGTTATTGTAACTGCTCCAGCCATATGTCCTGTTGCTCAAATGTCCTCCATGAGTAGTCATGTTGCTTTCATTTAGATGTATCAGTGTTGCGTTGTGGTGCGAATACAGGGTAACATTAGTTCCGTTTGGCAATGTCACGTAGAACTTGAAAGTAAATGTATCATTTCTTGTAATGTTCTCCATTTCATATGGTAACCCGCCTTGAGAATCCCATTTTATACCCGTTATGTTTATTTCAAGCTCGTCAGTGAGGTTGACTTTAATGCTGATGTTAAAATTGCCGTAAGGATATGATCTTGTCGTGTCATTCAGGCCATCGTCTGCAGCGAGCGTTGTATTGAATGTAATCCACCCGTTATAGATCCCCTGTGTGTCGTGTGTAATTGCCTGGCTTATGTTAAGGGTTATATCTATAGTATCCGAGCTATATGCCGGTATTATGTGACCTCTGTCTGATGTGCTTCCAGGTAGGTTATCTATTGTGAAATTAATCCAGCTCTCATCATTGGTCAGGTTGAAACTCGAATGGCTGTAATTGAAATATATATCATAGGCTCCGCTGTTGTTATAGCTTATATTTATGAACCTGTTCTTGTCTATCCCTATACTTTCTTTTATAATGAATGTTGCTGTGGCGTTGCTTATATTATGATTCAATATAAGAAACCCCGCCTTTAGATCAAACTTCAGAGGAACATTGATTACCCAGCCACTGTTGTTTGTATAGCGAAGGAAGCCTTCATAAGAACCATTCATAAGCTTTTCCTGGGGAGTGTTTATTGAAACATTGACATCACAGCTTGCATTCGTTGGGTTACCCATGCCTGCTGCACCGATAAGAGTTCCATTTGTGAAATTGGTTGCAATCCATCTTGATGAATTGAACCAGATATATGCGGTTATGTTGTATACGCTCGGTGTCTGCTCTTCGCTCGTATTGCCGTTTATTACTGTGACATTCCAGTACCCTTCGCTTATGGTTGTTGTTGTCACGGATTCCATCGCTGTCGCATTTGTTACATTGGCGCTTATATACTGGTCTAATGAAGAGCCTATAAGAGTGCCGCTTGGGTTGTAGAGATAAAGCGTCCAGTTGGAAACATTGCCCGTGGACTGCTTTGCCCATTCTATCTTAACCATCAGCTTCTCTGCGAAGCTCGGTACAAGAACCTCTATAGAATAATTATTTTTATCGTACCCTCTTCCATCATTATCCCACTTTTCTACACGGTAAAGCTCTGTTATCTGTTGCACGTTTGTTACATTTTTGTTATCTACATTACTCAATCTGAAAAGGGAGTTCCCGTTTGTTTTAGTTCCGTTCTGATTGGGATCCATTGTACCCAAATTAATCGAGCTTACTGATGCATTTATTCTTGAAAAGTATATGTGTCCCTTATAGACCGTAGATTTTGTACCATAAACACGGATTTCCCACATCTCGCCATAAGGCAGATGCATATAGGAGATTTTCTCGGACTGTGTACCGGGATTCATTGACGCATTTTTGATGATGCCGTCTGAATCAAAAAGGAAAAGGTCAACATCTTCACTAAAACCTGAAAGCGATATTGTAACCGCTGTTGTGTTTTCAAATTCACTTGTGTTGAAGTAATAAGAATGATAGGTGTAATAATCCTCAGGCATCGTGCCATAGAAGAAACCTGAGAAATCAGTACTGTTGAGGGTGTTGTCCTTGCTTATGGGTATGTCTATTATGGCAGACACATTCGCTGTGTTGTTAACATAGGATGAGCTGTTTGTAAGGTTGCGGACGGTGAAATAACCATAATACCTTCCGGGTGGGCATATGCTATGCGCGCTCAGGTTAAGAATCCAGACATTACTGGTGTCAAGGGTGCTCGTGTTCGAAAATATGCCATTGCTGGCATTCTGTACACTGAATTTCATTCCGGAGCCGTCTGTCGCATCTGTAAAACACATCGAATAATTACTTGAGTCCCCAAGGTTGGGATAATTGCCTCCTGCGCTGTAAAAACTGTTCTGTGAATAATTGGAGAGTATGTGTGTACTGCCATTTTCCACATATAAAATAAGCCCATCGACCTTTCCGGTAACATTGATTATGTCACTGGTCCAGTTTATGTAAAGTGGGTATGAGTCATATGTGATGTTAAATTCATTGTAGGTGCTCTTCGTGTATGGTGTCGAAGAAAGCACTGGCATTACCCAGAACAGGAAAAGCGTCAGCACAGCGAAAATTGACAAGACTGCAACACCAAACTTAACAGCGCCTGTAAAACCTTTCATATCCAAACAACCATCCGACTAAACCGATTCCAGCATCATTATATTATCTTGCTTATAGTTAATATATGCTGTTGTTATTAAAATATTTTTCAGAAATAAAAAACCTTTGGGTCATGGGCACCGAAACCAATATTTAAAATTCAAGATACAATTAACTAATATGGCTGATTTGTTGCAGATAATTATAGAGTTCTTAAAAATCAACTGCAATTTAGTAGAATGTTATCCGAACCAGCCATTTGAGGCTGTCTTTTATCTTATTTTCTTCCCGTCGGTTTTCATATTACTCTTCATCTATATCCTGACCAATTTCATACTCAAAGGCGAAGGCAAACCACAGGGCCTGAGGATACTAGTCTCAGTAGCGATATATATGTTCATTGTCGTTGGCGGGTGGTATTCGCTTTTCATAGCTGTTAGCAGACTTTGGTGGATAATTATAATACTGCTGGTCGGGTTCTGGATATTCGTCAGGAATTATACCGGCGGGGAATCTCAATCTACCGGCCGGATGGGTACAAGCGCATTGCCCGGCATAGGCAAGTACGGCATAGAAAAGCTGAAAGGTGGGGGAAAGACTAATGTTGAAAAAAGGATAGCTGACAGGATAAAAATTATGAAGGGGATATTGAAAGAGATTAAAAAACCAAAAGCGGGCACTGATGTAGGTATACTTATTGCAAGGTTCTGGCAGGTGAAGGAGGCGGCAGAATCCTCAATTGAAGAGCTTGAGGCTATGCTGGGGTTTCCGGCAAAAAAGGTCTTTGCAAAGAAATACTGGAAACAGATAGACGAGCTAACCCGTGATTTTGAAAAAGAGGAAAAAGAAGTCGAAAAAGAAAAGAGGAAAAGATACACGTGATTAGCATGCCATTCGATA
>JAFCEM010000034.1 GCA_017609145.1 Candidatus Aenigmatarchaeota archaeon
CTTTGCCCTCGTAGCCCTGCACAACATATATGTCATAGTCCCATGTCCTGTTGTCAATAATGTTGCACTGTTTCAGGCCTCCACTGTACCTGCTGTCCCGTATGCAGTACTCGTAGTCAAGATACCCCGAGCCCGTGTCAATATTGTCGCAGAAATTATAGTGGCTCTCCTCGAACCCCTGAAGGCATCCTCCCTCCTGGGAGAACAGAATGCCGTACCGGGCAACGCAGAAGCTGGCCTTTGAAACGTCAACACCCCCCCAGAAAGCCTCGCAGTAGTCTATTATGTCGTCATAGTATTGCTCCGGGACATCCTGAAGCAACTGGTCATAATTGGCGGCTGTACCACCGTCAGTACCGTCCAGCCCCGTGCACCCCGATACTGCTATGACAAGAATCAGGACAGCAAGCGTTGCGATGGTTTTCCGCATAAGAATAATTGACCCAGGCGCTAATAAAATTTTAGCGGGGCATTCAGTCGTCAAAAACGAAGATCTCATCAATCTTTGTCTTAAGAGCACGGGCTATGTCATGTGCCAGCTTCAGTGAAGGGTTGTACCTGCCCTTTTCAAGGAAAACGATTGTTTCACGTCTGATGCCCGCCTTTCTGGCAAGCTCTTCCTGGGTCATGTTATGCCTGGCCCGGAATTCTTTTATCCTTGTCCTCATGCCCTCACACACCCTTTCTGCTGTAGTACGCATAAAACCCGAGGTATAATACCAGTAGGAGGCAGATTGAGAACAGGAATGTTTGTGCCACCGGTGTGAACGCTGCACTCAGCTCTTTCACAAGGAATATGGTAGCGCCTGACAGGCCCGCGCAGAGGACAAAACCCTGAAAGGCCCTTCTGGACGCCTTTTCGCTTATCCTGTAGACCATCTCGTCCTTGACTATCTCCTTTATCCTTGTTCTCAGGGCAAAGAGCACGGCAATACCAAGAAGCATGACAGCCGGGGCTATTACAGTGCTTGACAAGGATATTGACAAAGCCACAGATACTGCTACTAAAATTGTCAGCAGAGCGACCAGCATATTGTACCTTTCCTTTTTCATATGTCACCACATTAGTTAATTATTTCTAACCTTATGTTAGATATATATAACTTCTGGTATTTAAAGCTTTCGACCTGTTTTGGGGAACCGATAAATAAATATTACTGTATAGTAAAAAAACATGTCTGGAATAAAAGATATTGATGACTTTATTTATCTTTAATGGTGATACACTTTTCCTAAGAGATTTAAATGGTAATTTAGTTTTAAGTGAAGGTTACCAAGAATATTAACATGTTATTAGGTGATTAGAATATGGAAATAAAATTTGATTTTTCAAAAACAATTGCTGAATTAAGAAAACTCTTACCAAAAAGTAGTATTTCAAAAGAATATGTTGATATAATCTATGTTGCTATGGGTTTTGCATCAGCTGAGGTTTCCGATACTATAAAAAATTTAGATAATTTCCAAAAAGATGTTGATATTGAGGAAATGAAAAAATTGTTTCAGTCAAGATTTGAATTTCATATAAAAAATCAAATGGAACTTTTCAAACAAAGAAAATGAAGAATTAATCCATAATTATTGCTAAAACAAACCAGCAAACAACACCAATCATTTTAAGCACCATACCCAATTATCTTTATGCCCAAACCAGTTATCATCTCTCCGTCATCCATCTCGCTCTTTCTTGAATGCCCGAGGTGCTTCTGGCTCTATAAGGTCAAAGGCATCAAAAGGCCGCCTATGATATTCCCATCCCTGCCCTCAGGTATGGATAGGGTACTTAAGGAGTATTTTGATGAGCATCGCCACAAGGGCAAGAAGCCAAAGGAATTATGTGGTAAATTCCCGGGAAAGCTCTATCCGGACCTGGATAAGCTCAATATCTGGCGTAATAACAGGAAAGGATTGCGATATACGGATAAGGGCTCAGGCATAGTGCTGATGGGCGCCTTAGATGATCTTTTTGTGACGTCGGACGGGCTCTATGCGCCCTTAGATTTCAAGACAAGAGGCTTTCCATTAAAACCAGATACGCATGAGCATTATCAGAATCAGATGGACATTTATTCGTTCCTGCTTGAGAAAAATGGAATGAAATCTGCAGGTTTTGCTATCCTAATTTTCTACCACCCGAAGCGTGTGGACGAGAACTGTAATGTGGACTTCCAGCCTGATCCTATCAGGATTAAGACAAGTGCTGCTGCTGGGAAAGGGTTGTTCCTGAGTGTGGTAGAGTGCCTGACGCAAAAGAGGGAGCCGAAGGCGAGTAAGGATTGTCCTTTCTGCAGCTGGAACAGGGGATGTGGATAGTGTGTTTGACAGACTTTGGTTTTGGTGTATGGAAAGAAAGCTTATGATACAGCCTCGGGTTAGGATTAAGCTAAGAGATATGAAGTGGCTCAAAAACATCCCAGATTATTCTGGAGTCTATGCTATATTGGAAAAGAATGGGAAAATTGTCCATGTTGGAGAATCGGGTAACATAAGAGCAAGAATGCTGGACCTTGATGACAACCGTCACCATACCCTTACCGCAAAAATCGGATATGAGTTGTTAAAACCAAAAATGACGATGAACGAGTTCAAGAAATACAGTTTGCCTCCAACACAAAGAATAGACCATAACATTTATACTCTCCCTCACCCAACTATAAACCATGGAAACGATGCTCTGGCTCTTTGTTGCCGGGTTTGTCGGGGGACTCATACGGGGGCTCGTGGGCATCGCGAAGGAGCTGAGGACATCATCAACGCGGAAGAAAAAGATACGTTCTGACTACATTATCGTCACACTGTTGGCCTCGGCCGGGATTGGGCTCATGGTCGGGATATTTATCGCGGATGATGTCCGCTTTGCTGTGCTCGCAGGGTACGCGGGCTCGGACTTCCTGGAAAGCCTGTTCAAGATCAAGATGAAGCAGAAAAGCTGGTGAGAAGTTGCTGATGGAGAGGTTATGAAAGGCAGAAAATGGGTAATGTTCGGCGTAGCGTTCCTGATAATATCGGTGCTGTTCTTTCTGGACACACAGAATGCAGCGTCCCAGTGTACAGGGCTTGCTGATACCAGCTACTGGCTATGCGACCTCAAGACCACCATGTACTTCATTGCTGCGACCCTGACCAACCTTCTGGGAATATGCTTCGTAATAGCCTCTTTCATAGCCAGGCGCGGGAAATAGGCCTGTTTTGGTTACTTGTTGATGTCGGGTATTTGGTTAGCCGCTAATTATTCTTTATTCTCTTTCCCGCCCAGTACCCGCGCATACAGGGAAAACCCGACCCCGAGCACGCCGATTATGAAGTTCGCGGAAAGGGGCGGGATGCCACCGAGGAGCCAGAAAACAAGGGCTAGGGCTAAACCTATGATGCCCATGCCAGTGCCAAGCATTATGATGAATTTACCCAAGCGCCTGAGGCTCAAGGCAATCAGTATGCCTCCGGCTATGACCGAGAACCCGCCAAAAGATGCTATGGTTATCAGCACCAGAAACAGCGTCTGAAACAGCGCGCTATTAACAAAGAGTGCCACAATACTATTGAAAAGAATCCAGATGCTCTCGCCTGTCAGGCCTGCTGTTATCAGTAGCGCGCCAGCAATGAATGCTGCAACCATTGCCTTATATTTACTGTCTGTCATGCTGCTCCACTGAATAGTATTATTCTGTTGTTATAAAAACCAGGCGTTTCTCTGCCTCACGAGTACACACCTATTATCGCTTCGGCTATCTGTTGATAAGAGTCACCATCCGTATCGCCCAGAACGAAGTAGAAATTATTATGAGCCCACATATATGCGTTGTAGATGGTAGAATTGGCGCCCTCTTGCAGACTTAGCTGTATTTTGTCTATTGTTTCCCCGAACACTGAAACCTGGGAAACTGTAATATTGTCTTGGGACTTGAAAGATTCAAGAGCATCCGCAGCTATGGCATCACTGGTGAAAGCGGTTATTACTGAGGAGTCTTCATCATATAAACATATTATCTTGCCCTGTATATAGTATTCTGAGGACGTTGGCTTCAGTGTATTGCACTCAGGTTTTATTCCGTTTATCTCAAGGCCTTCTATGGCATCACTGAAATGGCTCACGCTAATGCCGGTAAATGCAAAGGCGACCAGAACCGCTATTACCACTGCTATTACCAGTACCAGAACAGGAAGCAGAATGAACTTGTGTTTCATGGTTTATTATTGTCCGGAATCATATAAAAAACAGGCAAAAGAACACCTCCAGCAGGGCATCATAATACTTATAAACCCCACGCATTAATATCATGGTGACAAAGAAGAACTTAACGGTTTCTTTTGTGTTGCTAAATAAGGAGATAACTATGGGAAACTTTACCAGAGACCGCCAGAGGAGTGGTTTCCGAAGGGATTTTGGACCCAGAGAAATGCATAAAGCTAAATGCACTGAGTGTGGAAAGGAATGTGAAGTTCCGTTCAAACCCACAGAGGGCAGGCCTGTTTTTTGCAGGGAATGTTTTGCTAAAAAGAGACAGTTCTAATTGAACAGTGTTTTTTATAGTAGTTGGTGATTACAGGTAATCCTGACAATCACTTGTCCATGAAACATTTTTCAGCATCCATAATCATGGGGTAGGAAAAATAACCGTAGCGCCACTCCTTTGTGTAGTTATACGGGGCGAGCTCAGCATAATTGGAAACCAGGAGCGCACTTTTAAGATTTAAACCAGTGAAATAATAATTCACATGAAAAGATGGCACAAAGAAAAGGACATAGGTAATGAGCTGGGTGGTATAGGCTTTGTTGCAGGACTTTTCATCGGTCTGGGCAGCGGAATGATTTACGGAAGGCCTGACGCGGGCGCTCTGATAGGCCTTGGAATTGGATTTCTTCTTATGCTGCTCATTCGTCTACATTTCCACAACAAGATGGAAAAACGTGTATACAAGAAAGATAAATAGCCCCGGCAGGATTCGAACCTGCGTCACGAGGTATCCCTTCCCCTTTCGTATTTTTCCGTTGAGGCTTTTGAACGGGTTTAACCGAAAAGGGTTACCAGGGCCTCGCATACTTGACCATTTTACGACCAATTTCATTTTTCCGTAGACGTTTTTGAAACAACCTCAATGAAAAGGGTCTCTGTACTACGGGGCTGCGGCTTCAAATATATGGTTTGATATTCTATTTAAATGATTTTTTAAATAAGCAAGACAAGTAACATATATTATGAAGATTCTTCTTATACACTCGGATTTCATAGAATGGGAGCCCAGGAAGAAGGCCCTAGCCTCGGCGGAGAAGGTTGGGAAGAAGCCGGTGAAGGTCAGAGACGCCCTTGTTGTTTTCAGTTCTGTTGAGAAGCGCGACAGCAAGAGCCCGAACGCTGTCGCAGGCAGGACAGTAGATGCAATAAAGGAGACCGCGAAGCAGGTAAAGGCGAAAAGGATTGTGCTGTACCCATACGTGCATCTTTCCCAGGAGCCCTCGGACCCGGGCACGGCGCTGAAGGTGCTCGATGCCGTGGAGTCTGGGCTCAAATCCACGAAACCAACGCTTTTTGTGAAGCGCGCGCCGTTCGGGTGGTACAAGTCCTTCAATATAAAGTGCAAGGGGCACCCGCTTTCTGAATTGAGCAGGGAGATAACCGCGGAAAGCGGGGCTGCGAAGCCGGCAAAGGACAGGAAGAAAGGCAGCGAGTTCCACAAGTTCGTCATAGTCGACAGTAAAGGCAAAGAGCATGTGGTGACCAGAAAAAATTGGAAGAAGTGCCCGATCTGGAAGAACAAAGGCGAACAGTACGAACGACTCAGGATATTTGTGGGGAACGAGCTTGAGGGTAACCCCGGAGAGAGGGATAAGCCGAAGCACATAGAGTATATGAAGCGCCTGGAACTGGTTGACTACTGCCCGGAGAGTGATGTGGGGCATTTCAAGTGGTTTCCCAAGGGCCTGCTCATAAAGGACCTGATACTGATGTTCCAGGAAAAACTCGCAAGGGAGTACGGCGCGTTCAAGATACAGAACCCGCTGATGTACAGGACCTCTGTCAGCGACATACAGAAGCTCATGGGCGAGTTCAAGGAGAAGGATTACAGATGGAAGGAAGGGAACGAGGAGCTTGTGCTCAGGTTCGCATCAGATCCCGGTGCATTTCCATACATGCAAAAACTAAACTTCAGCCATAAGAACATGCCGGTGAAGGAGTATGAAGAGGCCATATGCTTCAGGAAAGAGCAGAAGGGAGAGCTATCGGGCCTGAGAAGGGTCAGAAACTTTGTCATGACAGACCTGCACGCATTCTGCACTGACACCAAGCAAACCAAGGAGGAGTTCGCAAAACTATGCTTCAAATGCCAGGACCTTATGAACAATATCATAACAAAGGGCAGGTGGGTTCTCGGATGGGAAGGGGTCGAGGATTTCTACAGGAAGCACAAAAAATGGATTTTGGGACTCATAAAGGACATGGGTGTGCCTTCATTCATAAAGCTCATGCCCGAGCGCAGCCACTACTATTCCCTGAAGAACGAGTACCAGTCCATAGAAGCTGATGGCGCGAACAGCCAGATATCAACAGTCCAGTTCGACGTGGTGAACGGGGAAAGGTTCAGGATAACCTACAAGGGGAAGGACAACAGGAACCACAACTGCATAATAATACACTGCTCCACGTTCGGGAGCATAGAGAGGACGCTGTGCTCGATACTGGAGAACGCGGCAATCGACGAGAAGGAAAAGAAGAATCCAATGCTCCCGCTATGGCTCTCCCCTACCCAGATAAGGCTCCTGCCCATGAACGAGGAACTAATCGGATACTGCGAGCAGCTTGCAGACAGGTTCGAGGAGCAGCAGATAAGAACTGACATAGACGACAGGATCGAATCCATAAGCAGGAAGGTAAGGGATGCAGAAATGGAGTGGGTCCCTTTTTCGATTGTCATAGGGAAAAAGGAAAAGATCTCTGAGGAATTCCCGGTAAGGTTCAGATTAGACGGGAAGGTGAAGAAGATGTTTTTCGACGACATAGCAAAGGAGATAAAGTCAAAGACTGCAGACCTGCCCTGGAAGCCCCTGCCCCTTGACAGGCATCTCACGAAGAGGCCGGTATTTTTTGGGTAGGATGATTCGGCAATAGAGTATAAGATTTAATAACACGTGCATATTAATTGAGCATTGATTGTAAAGAATGGGGAATATAATAGCTGAAAATGCAGACAAGTTCCAAAGGATGAATTGATGCATTGGCACCCGAATATAAAGGCTTAATGTGCCACAGAACAAACATACCTATTGATTATCCACATTATCGGAAATTGTTAGAAATGTTTGTAGAAAATCTAAGTACAAACTCACTGCAGATTAGTCGAGCATTAGATGAGATAAGAAGATGACAACTGATTAGAGTCTTCTTTTTCAATTGAGACTAACAACCACCAGGCAAGACAAATCATCTCTCAAGAATGAAATATCTCTTGCGCTTTTCTTCTCTTGGTATCCTTTCAAGGGTCATCTCGGGCCTTTTCTCAACTCCCATTGACTTGGAGGACATGGCGGTCTTCAGGGCCCGACTGAGCTTGTACTGCTTCTCTGCATATATCTCGAACAGTGTCTCCCCACGCTTCACGTGGTCGCCCATCTTCTTGTGCAGGAGCACACCCGCACCCTTGTTCTTTGGCGCACCGGCATCCTTGGCTATCCTTACAATTACCTTGTTGTCTATCCAGAAAACCTCGCCAGATGCTCTTGATTTTATCTCGGCACAGTACGACCCGACAGGTATATCCTTTGGTTTTATCTTCGGGTTTCCTCCCTGAGCCTCGACTATCTGCCTGAACTTCCTTCTGTACTTCTCGGTCCGGAAGAGTTTTTTTGCCAGCTGATCTCCGTTCTTTATTCCCCTGAATCCGAACAGAACACCAGCAAGGTCAGTTACTTTGTCAATCAGGTCCCTAGGGCCTCTGCCAGTTAGTATAGTCTGCAATGCTTCTCTTGCTTCA
>JAFCEM010000035.1 GCA_017609145.1 Candidatus Aenigmatarchaeota archaeon
ACATATGCAAAAAGTGCGGCGAACCGAGCTCGAGGGAATTATGCAATACATGTGAGCTCTGGGGAAAGCTTTAAAAAGATAACTACTCAATCTTCTTTATGGGAAAAGATTTAGTACCAGATGGTAACAAGTATATTTTGGTCAGACGTAATGATATTATTGATTCAAGCAATGATTTTAAAAAAATTGAAAAAGCGTTTGGAGATGAAGTAAAACTACGTGGTTATTCGGGTTTAGAGTTATATAAAAGGATTTCAGTTGAAATTGATATTGAATTTGGCGAGTAACTCACTTCATATCCCTTATTAGAATCCTACCCGCGAGTTTCCAGTAAACGATTTCCTTGCCTTCCGAACCCGTCTTAATCCTGTCCTTGAACTCATCGGGTATGGTTGCCTCAAATGTGGTGTAGTCCTCCATGTCCATTAGCTGCACTGTGTTGCCGCTAATGGAGATAATCTGTGCTTTTTTCTTCTCTATTATTGGGGCATCGACGCTTGCTGATGCGGGCTTTAGAATGAATCTTCTTCTGTTGTCAAAAACGCCCATCGTTTCTATTCTTGCCTTAGCAGAGCCATGTTTTCCGGGCTTGGACTTGGTTATGCTGACAACCTTACATGGTTCCCCATCAACCATAACAAAGCTTCCCGGTTTTAGGTCCTTTATTGGAACAGTAGTCTCCGCCATGGTGATATTGGTTATGATATCTTAAATAAGTTCGGTAAAAGCGGCTATAGAAACTGCCCTGCAATAAGCGGAAGGAGAACAGTAGCATCGCCCTCGACCGTAACGAACTTGGCACTTTCGCTGACCTTGCCCCATGATATGCCTTCCCTCACGCGGGCGCCCGAGAGACTGCCGTCCCATTCAGGCGCGGTTGTTATGTAAACAGCATAATCAAGCCCTCCCTTGAACTGGTTCCACCATATAACATGATGTTTTGAGATGCCCCCTCCAATCATAAAGGCGCCTGACTTTATGTCGCCGAACATCTCCTCTATAAGGAATTTCTCGTCAAGGAATACATCTATCTGGAAATCAGAATGTTCCTGCATAAACATGGCAATCTGCAGCCCCACCGCGCCGTCCGTTATCCCCGGTATGATGATCGGTATTTTGTTTCTGTATGCCCATGTAATGATAGAGCTGTCATCATCAACAAGCTTGCCCAGTTCCCATACGAGCTCGTGTGTGCTCAGCTTCCTATTACCTTTATCGTAGATTTTCTTAAGCATTTCCTGCATCTTGTCCTCTAGTATGATGCCATAGCTTTCGTTCGGCACGAATATGTTTCCGAGCCTGTTGATTTCCTTTTTGTGCAACTCTTTATCATCAGCCATGAATGTACCGTGCAGGTATGGTTTAGAGACCCTTGCAATATCATGGTCCAGTGTCCCGCAGGTAGTGATTACAATATCGAACATTCTGTTCTTCACCAAATCCTTCAGAATACCCCTCGTGCCCGTGGAAACGATGCATGCGGGGAAGCTCAGGAATTTCACAACGTCTTCCCCGGCGAACATGCTCTTCAAAATATTAATCGCTGTGCCGACCTTCTTCGCAACAAAACCACCCGATTCGAAATACTGCCTGCCGAGCTCCCGAAGTTTCATCTCCTTCGTGATATCAAAATCCTTCACTTTCTTCATTGTTTCACCATATAGGCCAGCGTCTTTTTGAAGACATTCGCAGCCAGAACCGCTGTCTGTGTGTTAACTGTCTGTGATGCACACTCAACTATGTCCATTCCAACAAGCTTGTTTTTGCAGGCTCTTTTAAGCAGTGGGAAGAATTCCTCTGGCTTCATGCCCAATGGTTCAGGTGTCCCGACTTCTGGTGCTGCCGAGGGATCGAATACGTCCATATCTACCGTTATATAGACCGGACCCGATATTTTATCCAAGGATTCCTTTACCCTTTCTTTGAAAGGCTCCAATTCACCATTGCTCCAGCTCCTGCACCCCAATTGCATAAGGGATATCTTTGGGTTCTTCAGTGCGTGGTATGCCCATGTTATATGTGAGTGCTTTTCGCCCATCCACTCGGGCATAAGGTCGCGGTGTGCGTCGAAGTCTATTATCGTCATGTTACCATGATGTTCTGCCAGCAGTTTTACGGCGGCCAGTGTTATCAGATGCTCGCCGCCAAGCAACACGGGCAGGATTTTGGGGTTTTCCTCCAATACTTCGTGGATTGTTTCCATTATTGCTTTTTCTGTGAGCACCCAGTTCCCGGGCACGACAGAAATATCGCCCAAGTCGCAGAACCCATATTTTTCAAAGATGTTGGTTTTCGTTTCAGGGTCCCTGCCCGGCAGGTTACTTATCGCCTCTCTTATGAAGAGCGGACCGTACTTCACTGAATGCCCTGTTTCAGTTGAGCTGAACGGCACGCCAAGCACCGCAATGTCTGCCTCTTTTAGCGGATGTTCATACTCGAAAGTCTTATGGGTATAAAGCATATTCATGCTCCTGAAAAGAAATCAAATGGGTGCGTGCTTCTTTGCTGGCTTCTTTTTTGTTGGTTTTTTGGCTGCCGGTTTGCCGGAAATGATATTCTTTTTGGTTTCCTCAAAATTCTTGTGAATGGAAGTGTCTTTACGGTATTCTGCTATGTGCTTTCCGGAAATTCTTTCAGCGGACGGTAGAATATCATCCGAACATTTTATGGAAAGCCCGGCGTCAAGGCCTCCCTTAAGGGCTGCATAGATGCCGGAGCCTTTTGTGGAAATATGCAGGCCAATGTCCAAAATCGCCTCGCTGATATTTTTCTTCTTCGCCATTGTTCCACAGAGAAGCCCGGTAAGATAGGCCGCAGGCAGGTTGCCCCCGTGGCCTTTCCATCCGAATTTCCTGATATCAGCAGAAGAAACCGTGACCTTTGTCCTGTCCCCTTTCGGTTGGTATTCAATAACCTGACAGACTATGTTATTGAGTGATTTCCTTACTGCAAACCTTGGCCTCCGTGAGCGCAGAAGACCGAGCCTTTTCCTGTAATTGGTTCTCTGTTCCCTTCTCCTCCTGTGCGGGACCCTGTAAGTTTTTTGTCTTGTCATTTCTTAGCCACCTTGGTTTTCTTTGATACAGAAACCTTTTTCTTCAACAGCTCATGCTCTTTGAGGAACAGCAGAAGATGCTTTTTATTTCTGAAAAACCCTCCGCCTATTCTAAGATACATCTTTCTATAGGTCTGGTTGCCTATCTGACCATAATCACGCAATTCCCGGAGCAGTTTTCTCAATGGCCTGACAGAATTAATCCATGCTCCTTTTTTCGGATTTCCGGCGTGTTTCTTTCCTTTCCTACTGCCACGGCCCCTCCTTCTGCCTTTGCTCTTTTGCTTAAGGGTTTTCTTGGCCGCTGCCCTGGATGTTCCTTTTTTTTGTTTTTTTGTTATGAGATCCTTTTTTATCAAATCTCTTATGTCATTTCTTGTTAATGCCTCTTCTATCTCTTTTGCCTGTTTTATTCTGACTCTCGAAACTCCACATTTCATGATTTTTGCTGCCATCTGTTTTTGTGATTTGGTATTCATTTTTTCGCCTTCTTTTTCAGTTCTTTTTTTGCCTGCTTTTTTAGCTCTTTTATCATGGACGATACTTCGGTCTCTTTTTCCAGACCGAAATCATCCGGTTTGAGGTCAATTTTTTTCTTTTTCTTTTTCAGAATTTCTTTTGAAATTATCCACAATGCCAAAGCGAGTGCCTTTTTTCCGTTGTTATTCATGGGCACTATCAGGTCTATGTCTCTTGGATTATTGAGCGTATCACAGAAAGAAATTATAGGTATTCTTTTCTTTTTGGCTTCTCTGATTATCTGTTCATCTATAAGCGGGTCAACAAGAAGTACAACATCGGGCTCGAGGAAATTTTTATATGAAGGATTTGTCAGAGTACCCGGTGAAAATCTGCCTGTTATGGATTTGCTTCCGGTTGCCTTTGCGAATGCATTCAGGGGCTTAGATGCACTTTCTTTTCTGGAGCCTGCTAGAATATTATCAAAACCCGAAAGGAAATCTGCGGCTATCTTTATCCTTTCATCAACTTTCTGCAGATTAAAGACGGCCAGACCATCGTCCCTTATTTTGTAGACAAACTGTTTCATATAGGGTGTGCAGGATTTCATGCCTATATGAATGCCGGCTGTCAGATATTCTGTTTTTTCCACGAGCATATTCTCACCTTAAGGCAGTAAAATTAAGTTTAATTGTCATATTTAAATATAAAAGTAAGCATTATAATGAGGCCATTCTCGGTTTTGATGTTTTTTTCCAGAGTTCATCCAGTCTTTTGTGTTTTGAAATGCGCTCGGGCCCATGTATACCTGTCTTTATCATCGGTATGCTCCAGAGAAGTGCAAGGTCTGATATCCAGTTATCCATTGTCTCCTTTGATCTGTGGGATATGACTGGTTTGATTTTATTGCCGGCTGCAAATTTCACTGCTGCTGATGCTAGCGAGAAGGTACCCACCTGATTGGGCTTTATTATCGCCGCGTTGGATGAACGCTTTTTCACACCTTTTTTCAGGCGGTTTATATTGGTGCAGTAAAGATCATCACCGACTATAAGACATGAACCAAGCTTTTTTGTGAGAAAGGAGAAGGATTCAAAGTCATCTTCCCGGAAAGGGTCTTCGAGATAGAAGAGTTTGTATTGTTTTGTTGTTTCTATTAATAAGTCAATTTGTTTATCCGTATTCATTTCCTTTTTCATGTGCCTATATTTGTATGTCCTGCCGTTCCAGAGCTCTGTTGCCGCGAAATCAATTCCCAGGCGGACATCGTAATCTTCTGTAATTTTGCACAGAAAATCAAGTGTTTTGATGTCATCAATCTCTGCTTTCCAAGCACTTTCAAGATTATATCCATGCACAAGCCGTTTTTTCTTCAGTTCTTTGCCTACGGAGTTCCAGATGTCTGTCATTGTTTTCAAAGCTTCAGCAGGGTTTCTTGCCTTGTGTGGTATGATCAGAAATTCCTGCCAGTCGGCACCGCCACCATGCATGCCTCCGCCTATGACATTTCCTACAGGAACTGGGAATGAATAATTTTTTTCCGGTTTTATCCAAAACTTGTTTTCACTGAATGCCCTCGCAGCAGCAAGGGATATTCCAAGAGCAAGATTGCTGCCTATTTTTCTGAAATTCTCTGTGCCATCTATTTCCTGAAGTCTGGCATCAATTGCTACCTGATTATATTCCATTCCAATTATTTTGGATTTTATTAATGGAAAAATCTTCAATACTTTTTCATATGGCAGACAGGCTGCCTCGTGAGCACCTCTTGACGTCCCTGATGGCACTGAAGCATTATAATTACCATTCTCTGTAATAATTGTTACCTGGATTGCTTTTTCTCCCGCAGAATTAGGAACATCACTGATTTTGATATCTTTAATCATGATAAAGAATTGTTGTTTTAGTTTAAAATGTAATCAGCATTGTTCCTTCTTTTTGATATCAATTGGTATGAGACCGGCGTTCCATTCTGCTTCGGCAATCTCAAGGGGGGTTGCTGATTTGGGGTGTTTCACCAGAACAGGCGAACCCTCTGCTATCTGCAGCGTTCTTGCTGATATTATCCTTGTTTTTTCATACCTCGAATAAAATTTCGGGTCTTTCTTATTCATTCTTTCATTCGTTATTTTGCAAAAATATTTATATACTTATCCTATATACCTGAGCTCTTCCTTGTCCTTGACGGGTGCTTTGCCTTCTTTGGATATTTGCAAAAGGGCCTTCTTTTGCAGGTCTTCGACTTTCTGTATAAACTTTTCCATCTCTTTTACCCTTTTTTCGAGCTTGCTCATGTCTATTTTTATATGAAACATTTTCATCAGGGAATCCAGTACGACCTCGGCTGCCTTCGGATCAGTTACTATCGGGAATCCTGATGTTTCCCCAAGAAGGCATATACCATCCATTCCTTTTTCTTTCCCGAGACCCAAAAACAATCCTGTTGCACCGACTATATATCCTACTTTCTTTCCAGCATCGAATTCCACGCCACAGTTTTTGTATTTTTTAATATATTTTTCATCAGTCACTGCGCCAAGAACACTGGGTTTGTCTTCAATTTCTCCTGTTGCAAGACCGCCAATTGTACAGATTTCCTTTACTCCAAACTTTTTGACAAAATCCAGTATTTCATTTGCGATTTCATAATGACCTTCCGGGGAAAGGGATTGGCAGTCTCCCACTAAAAATATGATATCTCTTTTTTTGCCTTTCAGATAATAAAACTGATTTTTCAGAAGATGAATACGATAATCTTCATATAACATTACGAAAGGAAAAAAATGCTTTGAATAGAGTTCGGCGAATTTTTTTGCTCCGAGCTCTTCAATTATATAACCCACTGCAACTCTTCCTATATTACCAACACCGGGAAGGCCTTCAATAAACAGGGGGTTTTTGAGTTTAGGCTTATTTAGAACTTTTATAACAGTCATAAAATCACTATTAGAATATGAGCAGAGTATATATAAATAATTAAAAATATTTAAAGCATATTAAGCGACGCTCCCGTCGTTCAGTCTGGTCAAGGACACGAGGTTCTCGATACGAGCTTTTACTCGAGGAAAAACCTCGAAACATGGGTTCAAATGACCCTTTTCTGGTCAACCAATCCAAAAGCGTCAACGGAAAAAGGGAACGGAAATCCCATCGGGAGCGCATCAAGGGCCTGTGGCTTAGTGTTTCCCTCACGCAAGTGAGGCTAACGAGCAATGGTTAGAGCGCACGACTGATAATCGTGAGGTCGGGAGTTCGATTCTCCCCAGGCCCATCCTATTCTGTTGTCATACATGCATTTTTCGTCCGAATAATTCTTGACTGGCTTGTTTTGTTCATTTATCGGACGATTTTTTGTTAAGAAACTTGAGCCTAAGCTTTTTAAATAAAAACGTCCTATAAATAATTAATTTCAAAATAAATTTTGGTACGAAAAATGAAAAAGTGGAAGTTGGCTCAGCAGAAAAATGAGATTGAAGAGCTGAAAGAATTTCTCAGCGTAACAGGCCGCAGAGAAGAGAAAGAGAATGTTGCAATCATTTTTGATGGGAAGCAGTACTCGGTGCGTATTCCAAAGAAGTTTGTCGATGCTGCGGAGATTGACCGCAAGAGCGATACCTTTGCATTCCAGCTGTTGCTTTCTTCACCTGCCAAAGGAGAGGCACCAAAACTCACTGCTGAATTGATAAGAGGTTGACACATGAACGGTAAACCCAGCTTCAATATGCAGGAAAAGGCAATTCTTAAGGTTGTCTTTGAGGGGCAAAGACCCATGAGCACTAGGGAAATTGCAGAAAGGTCTCAGATGAGCTGGATTACAGCAAGAAAATATATCAGCCGGCTTATTGAAAGGGGATGGCTCGTGCTGAAGAAAAGAAAGCCAATGTTCAATTATCCTAAAATTGGCATCAAAAGGAGGCTAGTGAAATGAAAAAAATAGTCGCACTCGTTGGTATTGTATTTTTATGCCTTTTCATTGCACAGGTTTCGGCAGCGCATAAAACTATAATAGGTTTTCAGGGCAAGGTCACAAATACAAGCGGCGATGCTATAACGAACGGCAATATCACGATTAATATAAGCACTAATTCCGTAGGGTGTCTGGGCGATGTTTTCAACAAAACATATATCAATAATTTCACCCGCGACGGCATCTTTGATATCATGCTTGGTGAGGATAACGACCTGGAGCTTGATTATAACAGGGATTATTATATCTGCGTGGACATTAATGACGAGATTGTAGGAAGTCCAAGCAGATTCAGAAGCGCGCATGGAGAAATAGGATTTGAAGATTTGAAATACAATTATACCAATAATACCATGTATTTTGCCGGGCATTTGCCGGGTTATTATACCGGTGGTGGGGGGAGTGACGGCATAACAGATGCCGAAGTCAGCGCTTTTTTGAATCGTAC
>JAFCEM010000036.1 GCA_017609145.1 Candidatus Aenigmatarchaeota archaeon
TTCTCCTTTTTGAGTTTGCTCCTCTACTGTGTGTATTTGGTTACATCCGTGGTAACGCCGGTGTTTTTTTTGTAGAAACCGCCGGTGACAGCGCCCGATGTTTCCATAAGGTCCCCGTCAAGCGTGACCATTCTTGCCCTGCTGCTGGCTGAAATCTTCCGCGCGTCATCAATGTTTTTGACGCAGGCTGTCGAGCCGAAAACAAATTCCATTGCCTGTGTGAATTTGGGCTCGAAGTGCACGAGCTTTGAGAGCCATCCCATAGAGCCCGCTGGAGCAGAGTCAGCTGGCCTGCCGCGTATCCTGTCGAGAGGAAGGAACCTTGCCCTGCCTATCTTGTTGCTCTTCAGGTATTTCACGCACGCCGTTGCAACCGATGTATTTTCAACCACGACATCACTGAGATGCCCGCCGCCGGCAACGTCAACAGCGACCCTGTACTTCGGTGGAACCACAACCAGATCAGAGAGCATTCCGCAGACGCCGTCCATGTTTAAAACGGCCTTGACTGCCGGGCTTGTTCTCCTGTCCATTGATCTGAGCCTGTCAATCATGCTGTCGAGCCTCTCTATCTCCCTCGTATTGGACTCTATCCTTTCCCTGTTCAGCTCTATGCTTGCCCTCAGGTTGGCAAGCTTTTTGCTGACCTCAATCTGGTCTGATGCCCTGAGCACGTTCTTAGTGAGCTCCTCAAGGCTACCCTCTGCGTCCTCAAGCTTCTTGTCACAGGCCTTTATCTCCTCACCGAGCTTTGACGCTGCAGCCTCCTTTTCCATCAGCTTTTCATCAATAAGCTTCATGCCTTTCTCATTTTCCCTGTACTGTTTCCATATGAGCGCTGCCTTAATCTTCTCCAGATTCTCCTGCAGCTTCTGGTATTCAAGTGCTGCTTCCCTTTCCTTACCAAGCCTTTCCACGAGCTCCTCTTTCTGCTGGAGCACGAGCTCGGACTCCTTGACCTTTTCAGAAATTTTCTCGAGCTCCCTCATGGCCTTCTTCTTCTTGTCCTCATATTCCATTATGCCGGAAATCTCATCGATTATTTCCCTTCTCTCTATGGCGTCCATCTCAACTATCTGATTGACGTCGCCCTGCTGGATTATGTTGTGGCCATTGGCACTCAGACCGGCCTGGGCAAAGAAGTCAAGAATCTGCTCCTTCGTGGCGACCTTTCCGTTGAGCCTGTAGGTGCTCACGCCACGGGTGTTTATTTTCCTGCTTACGGAAATCAGCTTCTCCTCTGACGGCAGGGACCTGTCGGAATTGTCAAAATAAAGTATTACGCTTGCGCTGTCAACACCTTTCTTGGTCTTGCTGCCGTGGAATATCAGGTCCTGGGCCTTCTTCGCCCTCATGGCCCTGGACGATCCCCTGCCTATCACGAATGTTATGGCGTCACCTATGTTCGATTTTCCCGAGCCGTTTGGCCCAGTGACAAGGGAGAAGCCGGTTGGGAATGGCACGGATGTTTTTCGCATGAATGATTTGAAACCCTGAAGAACAATTTTCTCAAGCCTGACCATACATTATTCTATGGAGCCGCATGTTTTTATTAATTGTGGAAAGCAAAACCGGCAACGATGGCATCGAGCTCATTATTTTAAGAGTATCCGCATATAATATAAAGGAGAATATGCTTGAGTCGCTTCTTAGCTTCAGGGAGGTAAACAAAAAACCCTACCTCATGTTTTTCTGGGCCCTTGTTATATGCTCTGCTTCCATTCTCGTAAGCATGCAGATTTCCTCGAACATAGTCGTCGGTAACACCACGGTCAATCTGACAGGCCTGTTCTCCGTGCTTTTTGTGGTGATGGCTTCTGTGTACTTCATAATAATGGTGGTCAAGAAAGAGGAAAAGATGGAGGAGTGGGAGATAGTCAGGCACCACCAGCAGTCTTTCTGGCCAAGGCACCAGAAGGATATCATACTGATCATGTTCTTTTTTGCCGGGCTGACAATGGCATTTGCAGTATGGTCGTTCTTCCTTCCCCCGGAGATGTTCCAGGTCCAGATTTCCACAATCAACCAGATACACGGCATAAGCGGCGCTGCCGTTTCCGGCAACAGCGCATTTGCAATGATACTTGTCAACAACATCCAGGTGATGATGTTCTCGTTTTTCTTCGCATTCATATTCGGGGCCGGGGCAGTGTTCATACTAGCGTGGAACGCGTCTATTCTCGGTATATATATAGGGCAGATTTCGCAGGCCGCCTGGCACATACCAGTCGTCAGCCTTGCCTTCATTCCGCATGGAATACCCGAGATAGCAGGCTACGTCTGTGCCGGGCTTGCGGGCAGCCTTATCTCGGCGGCAATAGTAAGGCGTCACAAGAAAGGCGTCTTCAAGATTGTCACGATGGACAGCTTCAAGGTTCTTCTTCTCGGCGTCCTGCTGATACTCATAGGCGCTGCAATAGAAGCATACCTTTAATATCTCCGCTTATTTCTTCCCGTGCCCAGCACTGAACCTCCAGTACGTGACCCCCACAAAGCCAACAACCACCATAACAGCGGCAACAATGAAAACCCATCCATAGCCCCCGCCAGTTCCTCCGCCCGGGCCCGTGCTGCAGGACTTTGTTTCGTTGGAGCAGCCATACTGGCAGAGTTCAACAGAGCTCTAGGTACCGTTCACGCTGAAACTCCCCGCCCTGGCGGGGCTCTGAAGGAGGAAGAGTACAACCACGGATAAGAAGAAAGTGCACATCCAGACGAAATATCTGGAGTTGGGTTTCATACCAGATACTTAATTTTCGGGTTTAAATATGGTTTAAATATATTACAATAAAATCAATAATAACCTGCCCCAGTGGCTCAGTGGTTAGAGCGCCGTGCTCATAATCCTGATTGTGAGATTTGATGGTAGCATATTGTATATATGCTGCCCGTGATAAGAAACGCGGAGGTCGAGGGTTCAAATCCCTCCTGGGGCATATGAGATTCAAATACATCATCTTCGACCTGGATGGGATGCAATAATAAGGGAATATTTTAACCTGGAGCCAAAACTGTTCTGGGAAAGATATGCGCATTATGATACCACACGCCTGAGAAAGAGGTTCACCAGACCATACAGCGATGTTGATTTTCTGGACGAACTGAAAGGGTTGGATTGTAGGATGGGTATAGTAACTGAAGTCCTGATGAAGCGGTACAGTATTTTAATCCTGTTCCGTTCTTCTCAAAGAACATTATATTCTTCAGTTGGGAATGGTTTTCTCGCACACTCTACACCAAATTTTTTCTTAACTTCGTTAAGAATTTTATTATCCTTCTCAGTACCCAGAACCAGAGCTCTTTCGGTTTCTGTCTTCTCAATTTTTTCGAGTATCCTAGGTACGTCTGTTTTATTCAATTTTGTGGTGCAAATAACATAGGCTGAATATGGACCGTGTTCTTCATATTCTTTCAGAAAATCCTTATCAGTTTGGTACTGAAGAACATCATAGCCCCGGAGAGAAATGTTTTATCATGTTTCTAGGTGCCCGTGTGTGGTCTACATCGCCATCTATAAGAGCTATGTCAGACATAAAGTTATTTATATTGGATTTAATACTTTAATAACTTAACACTCTACGAGAAATGGTTACCATGCTCGAGCTCAAATGGGAGCCGAAGAAGGGTGTCTGGGCTGAACAAGAGGAAACCTTTCAGAAACTCAGAAACAATTTCTTCGGCGAATGGAGAGAGAAGAAACTTTTCCTTAACATAGAGGAAGCTCTCTACCTTATCAATTTTCAGAACGCCGTCTGCATGGACAAAAATGGCAAAGCTGTCGGTTTTAATGAACTTGCCTCACGGTTTGCCGCAAAGGGCCCCAGGTTCTTCATACAGTACAACGCCTTCAGGGACTGGAGGGACAGGGGGCTGATACTGAAAAGATTTGACAGGGAACTGAAGGGCGAAAAGAAAGCAAAGTCAAAGAAGAAGTATCCCGCAAAGGAGTTGAAAACCCAAAAGATAAAGGCCGATGCGTACTGGTATCCTAAATCATTGTTCTCAGTGATAGACAATGAAGCTGTCGGCAGGAACCTTTTCAATGAGCACTGGCTCGGACAGCTCGGCATATACAAGCAGGAGCGGGGAACGCTGCTTAAGCTCAATTTTCTCGAGACAGTTTTCCTTGCAAAGCACTTCGGGCTCAGGGTCATTGACAGTGAGACTGGCAGGGCCATAACAGACAGGAAAATCCTCAGCCAGGTAACGAAGGAAAGAGAATACACGAAACAGCTTTATGAGGTCTACGAGGAATGGCGGCTCAAGGGCTACGTTGTCAAGACCGGTTTCAAGTTCGGCTCGCACTTCAGGATATATTTCCCGGGAGCTTCGCCTGTGAAGAGCGACAAATGGATTCACTCAAGGCACGTCCTCCACGTCTTCCCGAAGCAACAGAAGCTGCTCATATCGGAATGGGCCAGGGTCGTGAGGGTCGCGCACAGCGTGAAAAAGACCTTTCTGCTTTCGATACCAAAGCTCAAAAAATCAGAGTATGTGGACTACCCCGCGGACTTCCTTGCCTACCGAAGGAAAAAGGCAAAGGAAGGATGGGTCAGGGAAACACCAAAAGACAAGCCCAGATACCTGCTCGTTGCTGTTTCAGAGGACGAGCACATAGGCGGGGTCGAGCTCGCCTCGCTGCTCAAGAAGGCAGAATCAATGGGCCTTGAGCTCCTGCTCTCGATTTCTGACAGGGAAACCTCGATAACCTATTACGTGCTCAAGAAGATCGTGCTGAAAGACTCAGGCAAGTCAAAGAACGAGTATTACGAAATCGAATGGATGAAGCCCTAATCCCTTTCTTTCCCGAAAGAAAGGTCTAAGGTTTACCCCAAAGAAAGGGGTTTACCAGAATATAAAGGCTTAAGGCTCATTCCAAAAACTTAATTAGTGAACAAACTAATTATAATATATGAGAATTTGGTTTTTGGTTGTGGCGATTATTGCTGTGATTGTTGTAAGCGGGTGCACAAACGTTGTCCCTGAGTGCGGGAACGGACTCTGCGAGGTTGGCGAGAGCTACGAAAGCTGTCCGGGTGACTGCAACCAAACAGGCGGGCAACTATGCGGCAATGGTGTTTGCGAATCAGGCGAAACTGCCTCTAACTGCCCTGTTGACTGCGGCGGGGGCGGCCTCCCGGACCCGGGTAGCTGGGCAGGATGGCTGAAATACACAGACATCCATGGTTTCTCATTATACAGGCCGCAGGGTTGGAGCGTCGAAGTCGAGGACTGCGGCCTCATCAGGGTGGGGGAGAACCTCACAGACGGTACGGGCTCGGCGGCGTTCATATGGACAATCGCGCTGAACCAGCAGACAACAGAAGAAGAACTGTTTGATGAAATTGTTTCAGGGCTCAGGGAATTCATCCCGGAGCTGCAGGTTACGGGCGAGCGCTATGTTCCAGAATACGATGCCTATGTCGGCACTGCTGAGTACGGCAGCTATGCCGGAGCGCTTATACTCTCAATAGAGGGCATGAACGCGCACTTCGCGGGGCTTATTGCGCCGAAGGCGCAGTACAACCAGAGTATTGATGAGCTCATCAGGGTACTATACAGCTTCCAGTACGAGCCCGGGCTCATGGACCCGGATGCCGTGGGAATCGTTCAGATGGGGAAATGGACAGATCCAATTGAAGGGGCATTTTCGCTCAATGTCCCGAAGGGCTGGACAGTCCACAGTGATGAAGCAAACAGGAATACTGTCAATTACCTGGGCTCCGGTATTAACAGACCGTATGCAGACGCAGGCTATGTGGTAAATGTCTATTCACCGGACCAGAGTACGGGGGTTTTCTGTTCCAATCCGTATGGATATCTTTATACAGTACCGACAACCGTGCTGGAGCTCGCAGGCTTCACGGAGGGCACACTGTATGACCCAAGTGGGGGTGTTTTCGAGCCCATGCTCGTGTGGCATTATATGAATGCGTCTGATTACATAACAGAACTCATGATGCCTTTGCTGACCGGATGTACAATAGGCAAGGTGACAAACAGGCCTGACCTAGCAGCGCAGTACCAGGGTGCGCCATGGATATCAGAGGTCACCGCGGCAGAGTTGTCTTTTGAATGTTCGGGCACGGCTGAAACAATAGTTGTCCTTGATACCTACTATGAGCTTGCCGGTGTGGGGATGTGGGCGATTTCCCTGGTGGAGTATTGGGCCCCGGAGGGTGAGATGAAACTTATAGAAAAAATAGTCAATGAGATGCAGGAAAGCTTCCAGATAGACGCCGCGTGGGCTGCAGAGGAACAGAGGCAGGTGGCCATAAGAACCGGGATTATTAGCGAAACCGGGAATGATATAGCGAACATGATACAATCATCATATGAGCTGCGCAGCAATACGCTGGATGAGACCGCACACAAGTTCAGCAACGCCATACTTGGCGTGGAGGATGTCTATGACCCGGACACGGGCGAGCAGTGGACAGTGCCGTCGGGTTCTGAGCATTACTGGCAGGATATCTACGGCGACATCTGGGGCACGGGGACTTATACACCACCGTCATACAGCGAGGACTTCAGAGAACTCGTGTGCCCTTACTGCTGATTCCATAAATTGTTTCAGCCCTACAAATAGCTTTTTATAACCATCCAACAAACTTAACACATGAGAGTAGCGTCCGGGAAACCAGAGCCCGTGTCCATGAAACTCTGCATCCTTGATGTTGACCATGTTGTTGAGAAACACCACCAGGTCGTGAGACTCTGGTGCAAAACCAGAGGCGGTAAAACCGTTGTTGTTCTGGACGATAGTTTCAGGCCGTATTTCTATGCAGAACCAAAAGACCAGGGTAGGGCAGAGGAGCTTGAGAGAAGGATAAGCGAAACAGCAATCGAGGAAAAAACGCCTGAAACAGTCGAGATTGTTGAGAAGAAGCTTTTCGGCAGGATGAAGAAACTCATCAGGGTTTCGGTTTCTCTCTCCACAGACGTGCCCAAATTCCGGGAGATTGTAAGGAACTTTGACGCTGTCAGGAACACCTACGAATACGCGGTTTCCTTCTACAGACGCTACATGATTGACAGGAATCTCGTACCCATGCAATGGATGGAGGTAAACGGCACTGAGACTGATAAAAGAGGACTTGCCGCGGATTCTGTCATGAAACTGAAAACAATCAAACCATTGCCGGATGAACAGGGCTACCCGAGCCTGCGTGTGCTTGCCTTTGACACGGAGCTCATCAGGGAAAAGGGTACTGAGAAGATAGTTCTGGCTTCCTTCATGGATAACAGAGGTTTCAAAAAAACTATTGCCATTGGTTCAGGCATCGATTCCGGGAATGGTATAACCTTCGTAAAGGATGAGGCGGAGCTGATAAAAGCCCTTGCTGAAACAGTCAGAAAAAGGAACCCGGATATAATAGTGGGCTACAACTCGGATGTGTTTGACTTCCGCAAGATCGCAGACAAGGCTGCTGAGAACGACATGCTCCTGTCTCTCGGGAGGGAGAACACGGAACTGGTATTCAGAAGAAGGGAGAGGATATATGCAGCAAGGATGTTCGGCAGGGTGCACATCGACCTCTACAATTTCGTGGAGCACATTCTCGGCTCGTCCATGTCAACCGAGACCCTGACGCTCTCGAGGGTTGCAGCCGAGCTCATCGGTGTTGAGAAGGATACAGTAAAATGGCCGGAGATGGAGGAATCGTGGAAAAGA
>JAFCEM010000037.1 GCA_017609145.1 Candidatus Aenigmatarchaeota archaeon
AAGGAAAAGGTCAAGCAAGATCAGGGTAATAAACGAAATAGAGACAAAGGACAAGTGGAGAATCCAAGTAACCTCGGTCGGGATGCTAAGAAGGAGCACCGACAGCACCGTAAAGAAAAACGTGAGGCTGAAGATAGAAGACATACTGAAGAGCAACGGGAACAGGTCTTCCATGGAAGAGCTGGTCAAGTACATAATAAACGGGGTGCTGCAGAAGAACATAAAAAGGTCGGGAAGCAAGATTTACCCGATGAGATTCTTTGAAATCGAAAAGATAGAGGTCATCAAACCCGGAGCAGTCTAGTTTCTTAAGGTTTTTAAACTATTACGCTATTAAGTGAAAATATGGCAAGAGAAACCATACAGATCATCAAGGAACTGATGAACAAACCGGAGCAGATAAGAAACATAGGAATAGTCGCACACATAGACCACGGAAAAACCACACTGAGCGACTCCCTTCTCGCAGGAGCAGGCATCATATCCGAGGAAAAGGCAGGCAAGCAGCTCTACATGGACTTTGTCGATCAGGAGCAGGAAAGAGGCATCACGATTTATTCGGCCAATGTCAGTATGGTACACAATTATGAAGGGAATGATTTTCTTATTAATCTCATAGATACGCCCGGTCACGTTGATTTCGGCGGGGACGTAACGCGTGCGATGAGGACGGTCGATGGTGTTGTCGTTCTCATAGATGCTGTTGAGGGTGTTATGCCCCAGACTGAGACGGTCATAAGGCAGGCTGTCAGGGAAAGGGTAAAGCCCATACTTTTCATCAACAAGGTAGACAGGCTCATAAAGGAGCTCAAGCTCACACCCGATGAGATGCAGGAAAAATTCACAAGGAGCATAACAGAAGTCAACAATCTCATCCAGAAATATGCCGAAGAAGAATACGAGGACAAATGGACGGTCAACGTCAACAACGGCTCGGTTGCGTTCGGTTCGGCGACCAAGAAATGGGCAATATCAGTCCCGCTGATGCAGAAGAGCAAGATATCCTTCAAGGACATAATAGATTCTACTAACAAGGGTGAAGAGACGGAACTCGCCAAAAAGGCGCCTCTGCACAGAGTCGTGCTCGATATGGTAATAAGGCACCTGCCCAACCCGCTGGATGCGCAGAAATACAGGATAGACAAGATATGGCCGGGCGATACTGGAAGTGAAATCGGAAAGAGTATGACAAGCTGTGACCCAAACGGCAAGCTTGTGGGCATCGTGACGAAAATTTATCCGGACCCGCATGCAGGTTACGTGGCAACAGTCAGGATATTCTCCGGGAAGATAAAGAAAGGCGAGGACGTATACCTTATAGGAATGCAGAAGACCAACAAGATTCAGCAGGTTTCCGTCTACAAGGGTCAGCAGAGAATTGCAATGGACGAGGTTAGCACTGGGAACATAGTCGGCGTTGTCGGCCTCAAGGATGCATTCTCCGGCGAGACCATATGCAATCCGGACAATATTATCGAGGGCTTCGAGGCAATCAAACACATATTCGAGCCCGTTGTCACAAAAGCAATCGAGCCCAAGCAGCCCAAGCAGCTGTCAAGGCTTATTGATTTCCTGAAGAAAACGAGCAGAGAAGACCCAACACTGAGGATTAAAATTAATGAGGAAACCGGCGAATACCTTGTATCAGGCCTTGGCGAGCTCCACATAAACGCAAAAATCGAAAGGCCGCTGAAGGACGAAGGAATAGACGTTGAAGTCTCATCACCGATTGTGATATACAGGGAGTGCATTAAAAGCAGGACACCAGAAGCAATAGAGGGCAAATCCCCGAACAAACACAACAGGTTTTATGTAGTTGCAGAGCCGCTTGAGAAAGAGATTTACGATGCCATGGTGAGCGGCGAAATAGAGGACCAGGATATCAAAAAGAAAAACCTTGAGCTCCAGGAAAAGGTCGTTTCTCTCGGCATGGGTAGGGACGAGTCCAAGAAGATTAAGCTGATTCACAACAAGTGCATGCTTCTTGACATGACACACGGGGTTCATGCGATACTCGAGGTCATGGAGATGGTGAAGCAGGCGTTCAGGGATGCTGTGGAAGAAGGCCCGCTTGCAAAAGAGCCCTGCGCCGGCGTAAAGGTAATGCTGGTTGACGCAAAGCTTCACGAGGACGCAATCCACAGGGGACCCGCGCAGGTCATCCCCGCTGTCAGAAGAGCGGTAAGGGAAGCCATGTTTGAGGGCAACATGTACATTCTCGAGCCCAAACAGATAATAAGGATTGACGTACCGACAGAGCAGGTTGGTGGTGCAACGAGCGAGGTAAACAACAGGAGAGGGCAGATTCTTGACATGAGCGAGGAAAGGGGGGTGACTTCTATAAGGTCAAAGCTGCCGGTAGCCGAGATGTTCGGGTTCAATTCCGCGCTCAAATCAGCCACTGGCGGGCTCGGGTTCTACTGGCTCATCGATGTCCTTTACGAGCCGCTTCCAAAGGACCTTGAACCGAAGATCATAAGCCAGATAAAGCAGAGAAAGGGTCTGACGGACGAGCAGATAAAGTCAGAAGAGAAAGCGTAAATCACCTATGTTGAATATAAATTTAATTCATTTCTGCAAAATATTAAACAATGATTAATCCATTCAGTTGGTTGGGGGGTCTCAGCCCGGGACAACAGAGACTCCGAAGGGTTCTGGTGTTTTTGTTGCGCCTGATAATACTGTCCCTGCCGCTTTATATGGTAATAACATTCTCTGTAAACCTTCTGTTCATGCAACAGGCAGTAGCCGGCAATGTGCTCTGGGTGCTAAACAGCGCAGGGTATTCCGCCGCACAGGACGGAATCTCCATTACTATCGAAGGCGGGCAGCCGTTCACGTTCCTCATAACAGAGGACTGCACGGCATGGAAGTCTATGCTGTTCTTCTTTGCTCTTGTGTTCGCTGTGAGTGGTGTGTTGCTGAAGAAACGGCTTCTGGCACTGCTCATCGGACTGCCCCTAATATGGGTGTGTAATATCCTGCGTATTTTTGTCATTGTTGGTGTCCAGCAGTCATACGGGCTCGAGGCTGCTATGTTCTGGCATAATGTAACATGGCAGGCGGGATTGATAACCTTGATACTGGTTCTGTGGGGAGTCTGGTTTTTCAGGTTCAGCGGCGCGCTCCAAGCAGGGGAAACGAAAGAAACAATATTAACGAACAAAACAAGAATTAAAACATGAACCTGAACATCGACTGGGTAATAGCGATGACTGTTTTTATTTTATTACTCGCCTGGTCCTTTGCTTTCTATGCCAATCTTTTTAAGAATACTTCACAACCCATTGCGAGCGCGGCCGATGCCATAAATGACAAGGTGATTGATTTCCTCTCCACAGACACCTATGACATAACAGTCAGGTACAATACATCCGATTCCGTTTCCGCCGCCAAATTTTGCATCAATATTACCTGGCCTGAAGGCACGCGGAATTCCACTCAGGTGTATCTTAATAGTACAAGGGGAAACAACCTTACCTGCAACATAACAGACGGTATTCTGTACTGGACATCTGATGTCGTCAAGGGTGATAATTATTTCCTCGTGCACATGAGCAACATAAGTGTGGATCTGAACTGCACGTCAACACAGCTGCAGCTCAACATATACAGCGACGGGATTAACCAGACGGTTCCGTGGGTAATGGAAAAGGAGACCCTTTTCTCGCAGACTAACATAAACAAATTAGATTCCCAGCATGCAAATTATGTCGGTTATGAGTCATTCAAGACTTCACATGGAATAGAAAGGGATTTCCGTATCGAGATAGGGAATTCAACATCCGTAATAACCTATGGACCTTCTCTCCCGCTCAATACCCCAGTCTATTCAATGGAAAGGTTCGGAAGAATCGATGAGACCAGCGAAAACATAAACATAACAGTTATGGTCTGGTAATTACTTTTGCATATAAAAATCATAAGGGAAACTATTTCCATGGGTATGCTTTGGACGGACAAATACAAACCAAAAAACACCGGCGAAATCAGGGGGCACAAAAAAGTGATAAACGACGTGAAAGAATGGCTCGGCTCATGGAAAGCCGGAAAGGCCCTGCTTCTTTACGGTCCCACGGGCACGGGCAAGAACGTGATTGTTGAGACAGTGGCGAACGAGACCGGGCTCATGCTACTGAAAGTGGATGCATCTGACAAGAGAAAATCAGCGGACATAGAGTCATTGATTGTGGATTCAAAAAACACGACACTGTTCCATAAAGGCAAAATTATCATACTGGATGAGATTGACGGCCTGTCCCGCGGGGACAGGGGAGCCGTAACAGCAATAACAAGACTGATCAAAAATTCCGGATGCCCCGTAATCCTGATTGCCAACGATCCCTGGAAACCTAAATTGAAGCCGCTGAGAAGCTGCTGCAAATTCGTAAAGCTCACTAGGGTTCCCGCGCCGTCCGTTGCGTCCGGGCTCTCGGAGATTTGCAGGCAGGAAAAAATCAGCATCACCGGTGACGTAATCAAAAGCCTTGCACGCTGGTCCCAGGGTGACATGCGCTCGGCCATTACTGACCTGCAGATAATTTGCCAGGGAAAAACCGAGCTGAAGCAGGAGGACATGGAGATACTTGGATACAGGGAGAGGCAGTCTCCGATATACAGCATAATGCCCACGATATTCCATTCAGGAAATATCAATACCGCGAGGAAGGTGATTTACGGCTCGGACACTGACCCTGATGAGATTTTCTGGTGGGTGGAGACCAACCTACCCAACGAGCTTGAAATGTCCGGGACGGAAAAGGCCTACAGCCTACTATCAAAGGCAGACATCCTGAGAAATAAGGTAATTCTCTTCCAGAACTGGCGACTGAAGGGTTTCATGGTTGACCTGTTGTCAGGCATCTCCCTTTTCACGAACCGGGACAAGCATGGCTTCGTGGCCTATAAGCCGCCGCAAAGGATAATACAGCTGGGGAGAACGAAGATGAAAAGGGTGGTGCTAAAGTCCCTGTGCAGAAAGATAGGAAGCGTGACTCACACGTCTGCCAAGAGGACCAGAAAGGACATTTTGCCATACCTCAGAATAGCAGTCAAAGGTGCAGATGTCGGGGAATTTATGGAAGGGCTTGGGCTTAGTTCGGATGAGCAGAAAATGCTGACGGGTGGATGAGCCCGCGGAGAGTCGAACTCCGGTTTCAACCTTTCTGCATGCGTTTCGTGCCCGTATAAGCCGAAAGCGCCACCGCAAGGTTGCGTGCTATCCATTACACCACGGGCTCATATAGAGATGTTATTTGGTTTTTAACTCCGTGCCAAAGAAGTCTCCTTCCTTAACTTTGTTAGGTAGGAGATGAATTTGGCAATCATTTATATATTTCGTTTCCATACTATCATTAGGCAGGTTTTTCAGTCTTGGACTGATAGGCAACATGAACCAAAGTTGCCGAAGGGTTGCCATACAACAATCCCTGTATGGTGTAAAACCGAATGGGTATAGTTGGCTTATGCCACTACCGCAGGGACTGCGGGAAGTCAAGCCTGTGGAGACAGTGCCTATGTCCACGAAGCAGGAAGTTATAACCTCAACCGAAGGTTAGGTTATAGTAGTTCACAACACGACCCCTACCATAAAGGCAATCATACCCCAGAACATAGCGACCTTTATCAGCTTGCTTATTCTGGAATAATTTTTCTTGTTCCTAGTTTTTGCTATGAAATATATACAGACAACGAATATGATGTCAGTGGGTATTACCATCAGAAGATAGAACCACCCCAGTGTGTTCAGAAGGAATGGCACGGGCGATATCAGGATTGCACATGTAAGGCTCGCGATTGCGGTATTCACAACAGTTTGTCTCCTGTAAGTTACAGAGACATTGCCGTCATCACCGAGCCCGAACCTGTTCGCAATACCCGATTTAACATTAAGGACAATCCTCTTGAGGAAGCCAACCCTATCGCCCTCCACATCCTCGAGGTCCTTGATTATCTCCCTGCTGAGAGTGGCCAGAGAGGCGAGTAGCATGAGAATGAGTGGAAGCTTGAGGTTCATCGCGGCTGCGCCGCCGAAAAGGAACGCGGAACCGGTCAGATAACTCACTGATATATTACCTAACAGGACTTTGTTCTGGAGCACTGCCGAGTATGCAATTAACAGGGCAGAGTTGAATATGGCAAGACCAAAGCATATCCAGTTGAGGAATCCCGAGAGCAGGATGCCGACTGCAAAAAGTGCCACGGTGAAAGCACCTGCCTTTTTTCTTGATATTTGCTTCGAGGGTATCGGTCTCTTTGGTCTATTTATCTTGTCCGATTCGATATCGAATATATCATTTATGGCATTCCCAGCGCCGGTTATTAGAAAGCCGACAACCATTGCAATGTAAAGAGGTGCCATACTGAAGAAATATCCCGGGCTCATGCCTATGACTATGAAACCGCCCACGAAAATGGCAATGGCGGTCATCAGGCAGTTGTGTAGCCTCATCAGCTTCAGGTACGGCAAAATCATAATATCTTTTTGTTTTGTGGGTTAAATATAAAAAAATTTCTCATGGAACGTGTATAGAGTAACCTCTTCCACCGTATAAATACGGTGGCTTTCCAACATCATGTTTACCATGCTGGGTTCCTCACGGAAGCCCATGCTGAAAAGCTGTGCGAAGGGTTCAGCAGTTAAGGGGCTTTGTAACGGCACGCAGTGCCTTGCCCCTGCCTGTTAACCAGTTCTCACTGGGAACGGGCAACGGGTAACAGAACCGCAAAGGTTGGGTTACTGAATATCTGGTAAGCTCCAGACACGACCTGATTGCTGGGATACTGGGCGTAACCTACCCGCTCCAGCAACAACATAATATTAAAAGGAGAATTTAAATAACCAAATGAAATAATTACTATGAGACTGACAATCCAATGTGGAGTAGTCAAGCTGACCAACCGAAAACAGCAAATCCTCGATAGAGAATATAACAATATTAATAAGATTCTCAGTCTTGAAGCCAAAGGACTTGACTGGCTTCCTTTGTTTGATAAAATTCCTCTTTACTCTGCTAACAAACAACAGGCACTCAGATATGGGGCTTTCAGTTTGAGAAATGACCTCATAAATCTCAAACAAACTAAATCCTTTTGGTTTCTCAAAATTCCTGTCTATGGTGTTCGTGGCGGTATCAGAATCCCAATAAAACCACACAGACCGTTTCCTGATAAATCCAAGCTCTGTGAAAGCAAGCTGGTCAGAAAAAATAACAACTATATTGCCATGCTTACATTTGAATTTGATGCTCCTGAAAGGCGTAAGCCTTCCTCTATCCTTACTATTGACTTTGGTGAGCATGTCACTGCAACTGCGGTGCTTTTGCAGAATGGCAGTGTGATGAAAGTCAAGTTCTTCGGCAGGGAGATCAGAGGGGTCAGGAGACATTTCAACTGGCTCAGAAAGAGGTTGCAGAAACAGGGTCTTAATAAGGTTGTAACAAGAATTGGCA
>JAFCEM010000038.1 GCA_017609145.1 Candidatus Aenigmatarchaeota archaeon
TGCCTTATTCCCGCCGTAAGGGAATATACCTGTTCCATGCTTCGGGTGGACATTTATGTGCACAGAGCCCTCGTCCATCTGCAGGGCAAGTTTTATTGCTATGTCATGATCCCTGGTAAATATAGAACTATCGAGAGCATAATCACTCGCTTTTGCTATCCTGAGCGCCTCTTTTTCATCCCTGACCCTCATTATGGTAACAACAGGACCGAATGTTTCCTCCCAGGCAATTTTCATGTTTTCCTTGACGTGATCCAGGACAACAGGGCTGATATACAGGCCTTTTCTTCTGAGTGGCTTTAGAACCTTTGCTCCCTTCTTAACTGCATCATCAACTAGCGATTCGACCTTCCTGCAGGCATTTTCATTTATCAGCGGCTGGACATTCCATTTTTTAACCTCTTTCATAACCTTCCTGACAAATCTGTCTGCAACAGAATTCATAACAAGAATCCTGCCCAGAGCATCGCACCTCTGGCCTGAGAACTTCAGGGACCCGGTCAGTGTTTCCTTAACCGCCAGGTCCAGGTCGGCGTCTTCAAGGATGATTGCAGGGCCCTTCCCTCCGAGTTCCATGTGGAGCCTCTTCATTCCGGACACATTTGCTATGTGCTGCCCGATAGCCGTGCTGCCCGTGAAACTTATCATGTTTACTCCTTGGTGCTTCACCAGGAAGTCCCCGATTTCAGAGCCGCTGCCTGTGATTACATTGACCATTCCCTTGACAAACCCCGCCTTTTCAAGAACCCTTCCAAGCAGGAGCGGGGTAACCGGGGTATCGCTTGCGGGCTTCAGTATCAAGGTATTGCCCGCAGCAAGTGCGGGCGCAACCTTTGCCACTGATGTCATCAGTGGATAATTGAACGGTGAAATCGCGAGAATAACCCCGAGGGGTTTCCGGAAAGCAAGGGCTGTTTTGCCTTTGGTATGGCCCGAGAGTTCGCCTGGTATGATCTTTCCTTCAAGTTCATGTATCTCCTGCTTGACCGCAAGAATCCTTTCTACGGCAGCATCTACCTCGCCGCCTGCCATCTCTGCTGTCTTTCCGGACTCTTCTACCAGCATCCTTACGAATTCTTCCCTGTTTTCTTCTATCAGGGAGGCGGTAGCCTTCAGCATCTCCCATCTCTCTATTATGGGAATCGAGGCTATGGTGCCTTTGGCTCTGTTGGCGGACTTTATTGCCTCTTCGGCCTGTTCCTGGGAGATACTCGGAACAAATGCCACTGTTCTATTGTTTGCCGGGTTCTTCACTTCGATTGTTTTCTCAGAATCAGTCCACCTGCCGTTTATGAAAACCCTGTAATTCTTTCCTTTCCTTATCCTATCAAAAATTCCCGCCATAAAGCCTCTTTTAATTTATGGTGTTTTTGCAATATTAAGTTAACCTTTCCGTTCAGAATATTTTATCTATAATGCTTTAATCTTTCTTTTTCTTCGCACTATTGGCAGGTTACGGGGCTGCATATCAACGGGGTGAAATCTCATGAATATCAGCAGCAGTGTAAGAAATCCTGTTATGATGAACACTGTGCTAAACGTTTGCACGGAGAAAATCAGCATGGGTATCCAGACCGCTACAGAGCCTATACCTATCCATGTTTCCCTTGAGGCAACGTTTGCAAGCGTGTTTCGTTCCCTTGCAATATTACAAAGATTGGTGAATATTGGTATGTGCACAATTGTCTCAAACGCTGCTCCCATGAATGAAAGCATGCATATGCCAAGCAGGTTGAGCGGGAATGCCCTCAGCATCCATATCACTGAGTATCCGACAGCACCCATTACAAGAATCTTTCTCTTGTCAATCCTGTCACTGAACCTTCCCACAATAATAGTCAGTATTGCTATGCCCATTGCAGAGATTGACGAGGCCAGACCAACCAGCAACAGATCATTAAGTGTGAAAAAAATGAAGAGCGGCCATATTACAATCTCTGTTGCATGAAATATGCCCTGCATGAAGAAACTGAAGGATGAGCTTCTGTCCGTGATCATTTTCATATCATATGATTTGAACCTGAATGAAGACCTGTGTTCTGCTGACATGAAAAGAGGAACGACAGAAATGACTATAAGCGCTATAACCAGAATAAAAAGGGTGTTGAAGCCGAAAAATTCAAGTATCGCACCTCCTATTAGGGGTGCGAATATCCCGGCCATTTTGGGCAGTGCTGTAAGAAGGCCTATTTCTTCCCCTGTATGGTACTTGTCGCTGTTCTTGACGAACTCTGAATTGAAAGCGACCCAGTATAACGAGTGGGAAATGCTGCCGACGAATGCTGTTAGAAGAAGCAATAGCAGGCTCATTGAACCCACATAGATAAGCATGACCAGGAAAAGCACGAGTATGGGTATTCTGAACAGAATAGTGTGCTTGAAACCTATCTTCGAGGACACTATTGCACTCAATGGCGAAAGTAGCGCAAAACTTGTCCATGCAACAATCAGGTAGGCAAAAACCGTATCAAGGGCGAAGCCCAGCTTCAGAAGGTATATCGGGATGAAGATTCCTATGAGTGAGATGGCAAAACTTTCCATCACCTGGCTCAGATAGATTTCGTTCAGCTCGTTTCTCATTTTTGTGAGACGCTGAATGCGACGAAATCTTCTGAATGGCATGATCTGCACCCGGATACGCTGAACCGTTTACTTATTATTTAACGAACACTGATAAAAGTATTATGTATATGATGGAGCAGACTTCTGAAGGCGTAGTCATGAAGTTGAAAGTAAAGCCGGGCTCAAGACGATTCAGGCTCGAGCCCGCGCCTAATGGTGAAATTGTCCTCGAAGTAAAGAGCCCTCCGGAGAAAGGCAAGGCCAACGCCGAGGTTCTGAAGAGGCTGAAAGCTATACTTGGGCACGACGCGGAAATAATGCAGGGGCACCGCTCAAGGAACAAGGTCGTGCTGATACGCGGGGCTGAAATAAGAGATATCAAGGACAAGCTCTGAGGCGGGTTCGGAGATGTTTTTATAAGAAAATGTTTGCAAATTAATCTATGCTGCCAGATTTTTGGCCCGTCATACTGACTACCATGCTGCCCGTGTCCGAGCTCAGGGGGGGGATACCCCTTGGCATCGTGCTGGGGCTCGACCCCCTGACAGTCATTATCGTTGCCATCATTGTCAACTGCCTAATTTTCTTTCCTATATTCTTCGCAGTTAATATCCTGTACAAAGACGTTCTGTCAAAATGGAATACCTTCAACAGGATTGTTGAAAAGGCACACAGAAAAGTCATTGGTCATCTGGAAAGATGGGGAATCCTGGGTCTGGCTGTCTTTGTGGGTATACCGCTTCCTGTGACCGGCGTCTGGACAGGAACAATAATAGCATGGTTCCTTGGTCTTGACTGGAAGAAGTCATTCCTCTCAATCGCCCTCGGAGTCCTGATATCCGCAACAATAGTCTCAGTCGCTTCGCTGAGCATAATCAATGGCTTGGGTGGCTGACAAATCAAATCCCTGCTGCCTGTTTGAGGGCATCGGCCTTGTCGGTCTTTTCCCAGGTGAATTCCGGGATTTCCCTGCCGAAGTGCCCGAACCTGGCTGTCTTTTCGAATATCGGCCTTTTCAGGTCCAGGTGCTCTATTATGGCCTTCGGCCTCAGGTCAAAGTTCTCCCTTACGAGTTCCTCTATCCTTTCCTCCGGAATTTTGTTCGTGCCGAATGTGTTCACGAGAATGGAAACGGGTTTTGAGATTCCTATTGCATAAGCTATCTGTATCTCACACTTGTCCGCGAGCCTTGCGGCAACTATGTTCTTTGCAATATATCTTGCCATGTATGATGCGGAGCGGTCAACCTTGCTCGGGTCCTTGCCGCTGAATGCACCTCCACCATGGCTTCCCTGACCACCATAGGTGTCCACTATTATCTTCCTTCCTGTAACCCCCGTGTCGGCCGGCGGGCCGCCCTTGACGAACCTTCCGGTGGGGTTAATGTATACAATGGTCTGCTCATCCATCCAGTCCTTGCAGACAGGTATTATGACATTTTCCCTTATCTTCTCCCTAAGCTCTTCCATCGGGATGTCTGCATGATGGGCGCTGACCACGACGGTATGTAGCCTCTTGGGTTTACTGTCTATGTACTCCACGGTCACCTGAGATTTGCCGTCGGGTCTCAGGAAATCCAGTTCTCCGTTTCTCCTTGCCTCCGAAAGCCTCATTGTCAGTTTGTGGGCCAGGCTTATCGGAAGCGGCATTAGCTCCGGGGTTTCGTTGCAGGCATAGCCGAACATAAGACCCTGGTCCCCTGCACCCTGTTCCTTGTCCTCCCCCTTGCCCTCTGTGACACCCTGTGAGATATCAGGGCTTTGCTCATGCAGAGAGACCAGAACCGAGCAGTCATCATAATTGAAACCGTATTCGGGTTTGTCGTATCCTATTCTTTTCAGAACGTCCCTGACCGTGCCCTGGACATCAACATATGCATTTGTTGTAACCTCGCCTGCGACAAGAATAAGACCTGTTGTCGTCAATGTCTCCACAGCAACTCTTGAGTTAGGATCGTCTTTTATAAGCGCATCAACTATCGAGTCAGAAATCTGGTCACATACTTTGTCAGGGTGACCCTCGGTCACTGATTCTGAGGTGAAAAGATACTTGCCGTTTTTCATAACCAAGTTAATGGCAGAAACCCTTTATATAAATTTTTATATATTACTGTTAAAAATTATAACTGATGGTTATGGCTGCAAACATAGTGACAGGCAAGTACATAAGGGATTTGAGAGAGGAACACGGCTTTTCGCAGGCAGAGCTCGCGGAGCTAGCGGGTATTTCACAGGCTCATATAGCAAAGATTGAGAGCGAGAAGGTTGACCCAAGGCTCTCCACTGTAAACAGGATAATGTCAATACTTTCTGTAAGGGATAGAAAGATTACCTGCAGGGATGTCATGACCAGGAACATAATATCTGTGCACGCTGATGACCCCCTTGAGAAGGTAATAGGCATAATGAGGCAGTTCGCAATATCACAGGTACCTGTTCTTCACGGGAAAATGATTGTGGGTTCCTTGAGGGATTCCTCGATAGTAAGGAATGTTCACAGGAACCCGAAGAATCTGAAGGTTAAGGATATTATGGAGGAGCCTTTTCCGGTTGTTAATACATCCGATTCTGTTGAGATGCCCACCGCAATGCTTGATTTCCATCAGGCTGTCATTGTTTCAGAAAACGGAAAACCCATGGGAATAATAACCAAATCCGATTTGCTCAATCTGTGAGCAAATCCTTCACGAACTTATCTGGATTGAACGGCTCTATGTCACCGTACCCCTGCCCTGTGCCCAGGAATAGAATCGGCTTTTTAATCGTGTAGCAGACCGAGAGTATGCTTCCGCCCTTTTCATTGACATCGATCTTTGACATCACAACAGCATCCACTCCGACAGCATCATTGAACTGCCTTGCCTGTTCAACAGCGTCATTCCCTGTCAGCGAATCGACAACAAGCACCTTGAGATCAGGGCTGTTGACCCTTATGACCTTTTTCAGCTCGTCCATGAGATTCCTGTCCGTGTGCATCCTGCCCGCTGTGTCAGCGAGTACAATATTGCAGCCATTCGCCTCTGCATACTTTATTGCGTCAAAGACCACGGCAGCGGAATCAGAACCATAGCTGTGCTTGACTGTCTTGATTCCGAGCTTTTCTCCATGGAACTCAAGCTGCTCTATACTTGCTGCCCTGAAAGTGTCTCCTGCTGCAAGAACCGGTTTGTGCCCGGCGTCAAGCAGGTATTTAGCAACCTTGGCTATCGTGGTTGTCTTGCCGGAGCCGTTGAATCCGAGGAAAACCATACAAAGGGGTTTGCCCTTTTTACCCACATCTGAAGCAAGATTCCTGAGGTCAATCTTTCCCTGGTCAACCGCCTCTTTGATGGCCTCGCCGAATGCCTGTGATATGAACTCGGAAGCATGCATCCTCTTGACGGGCCTGCCAGCAAGCTTCTCCTTGAGGCTTTGCCTGAGAAAATCAACAACCTCTACGGCAATATTTGCCTGCATGAAATCGCTCTCATTCTCCTCGAAGAACTTGTCTATATCATTTTTCGATAGCTCTCTTCTGGTTATCCTCTCCAGAAATCCGGGCTTCGGCCTCTCTTTAGGCTCTCTTCTGGTTTCAGGCATTCCTTTCTTCAGGCCGGTTTTAGGTGCTTTTTGTGGTTTCTTTGGCTCTGTCTCTTTGGGCACTTCCTCAACCTTATGGCTGAGCTTTTCCACCGACTTCTTTAGCTTTTTCCTGAGAAAACCAAACATGTTAAACAATTAGCGGGTGTGTATTAAATCTTTTGCAGGCATGCCACATAATTCAATTTTATAAGCTTTGTGTCTCAATAGGTTGTATGGATCCACACCTGATAGAGCTGCCGAGAAAGGTCGTTGTCGGCAATGATGTTCTTAAGGAGATACCATCTGTCTGCAGGGAATTCGGTATTTCCTCTGGTATTCTGGTCATAAGCGACGATAACACAAGGGGCATCGCCGGTGACAGCATAAAGGACAGCCTTGACTCTGTCATGGCAATTGTCAACAGCGACCAGTATTCCGAGGTTGAGAGGCTGAAGGCAGAGCATAGCGGTATAAATATGGTCATAGGCGCAGGGGGTGGAAGGGTGATAGACATAGGAAAGCTCCTTGCTTTTGAGTTGGATATACCTTTCATATCCGTGCCAACTGCGCCCTCTCATGACGGTATAACATCGGAAAGGGTCAGCATATCAAAAGGTAATGGGAAATATTCCATAAGGGCAAAGCCCCCGATTGCTATTATAGCTGACATCAAGATTTTGATGAATGCCCCGTACAGGTTGGTAGCAGCCGGTTGCGCTGATGTGATTTCCAACTATACCGCTGTCTACGACTGGAAACTCGGGAAGGAGCGGGGGGAATACTATTCCAAGTACGCTGCCACGCTTTCCCTGCTGGCTGCGGAGATAGTGATGAGATCTGCAGAGAGTATAAAGAACATGGAAGAGCGCGGCATAAGGGACCTTGTCGAAGCCCTCGTGACATCTGGTATATCAATGTCAATGGCACATTCATCGAGGCCTGCCTCGGGCAGCGAACACATGTTCTCTCATGCACTGGACCAGCTCGGTTCAACCGCATTGCATGGGGAACAGTGTGGTATTGGTGCGGTACTCATGGCGCACCTCCAGAGACAGGACTGGGAGAATATCAAAAAAAGTCTCGCAGTCGTTGGCGCACCAACAACCGCAAGGGAACTTGGAGTGGATCAGGATATGCTCGTGAATGCCTTGGTAAAGGCAAAGGAAATCAGGGATAGATACACCATACTGAACAGAAAACCACTTGATGCGCAGAAGGCTATAGAGCTCTGCAGGGCAACGGGCATCTTCAGCTGAGTATCCTTATTTAAATGTTTTTTCAAATCTTATTGCATGG
>JAFCEM010000039.1 GCA_017609145.1 Candidatus Aenigmatarchaeota archaeon
GTCTATTGCGTTGTTTATCTCTGCCAGCTGCTGTTGTTCCCACATGTCATTTATTACACCGAACCCGAAAAAGAACAGGGTTGACATCAGAATAATTGCAAAAATTATACCAAAAACCGTTCCTATGTTCATAGATAATAGTTGTTTTCAGGAATTATATAATTTAGACTCTTTTTCAGGACTCCAGTATCTTGATTGCGAACTGTGCAGAACCGTAACGGCTGTATGATGGTGTATCATAACCTACTGCAGGGGATATCGTATGGCAATCGGTTTCCGGCTGCATGCACACGACTACCCTGAACAGGTAAATCCCTGTTGAGGCATCATTGCCCGGTTTTATGGTTATCAGTGATGTCTCTTTGTCTCCGGCGGGAACATCAAGTGAGCCGGAAAAGGTAAGCCATGGGTTGGCGATATCCGCGGCCTGACTCGCGGTATAAGACATCTGGAGCACGTCTTCAAGATATACATTAATGTAGAATGTCCTGTCTTCCTCGTGTGTGTTGCTTATTCCCAGAAGGACAGCACCTGTCTCGCCCTTTTGCCACTCATCAGTATCGGGAAGCGCGACAGCAACCCTGTAATCACTCGACTGCGAAAGATAGTCAAGAAGGCCCTGCTCAGCATCGGCGCTCACGGTATGCGTAAGGCCATACCCGGAAGGTACCTGCCCGCCGTCGCCTGTCCCGAGCATTATCATAGCAATAGTGATTATGACTATCGCGACACAAACTATAAGAACAGCATTCCTGCCTTGGTTATTCATAGAAAGTTATTGAATTCGCTGACTTAAAAATATCATGCCCGGTTTCGGCTTTATACAATATCCAGTGCAAACTGGTCTGAACCATAAAGGCTTGACGATGCTATTCCATAGCCTGTGATGGTCTCTGATGCTGAATGACAGGAGGATGCTGGAGGTTCTGTGCAGATAGCTACCCTGAACTGGTATACGCCAACATCGGCTGTTGAGGGTACAGTCACTATTATATCAGCATTACCCATTTCTCCGGGAGGGGCATCTATTGAACCGGTATTTGTTAACCACAAATTAGCTTCATCAAAATAATCATTCGCATCTTCACCGGCCAATGCGCCAGCAAGATTCTCGAGATAAATATGATAATAATAGGTTGTTAATGATTGTGGATTGTCATTTTCCACAGCCAGGAAGATGGAACCCTTATTTCCTCTTCCCCACTCATCAATAGCGGGCGCAGCGACCCCCACAACTTTGCCTGTTGTTTCAAGGTCCTCTATAAGCTGATCTTTTGCTATTTTGGTTATTTCATATGAAATGCCCGTTATATCTGAAAGCATGGAATTAATCCATACTATAAGAGCAGTAAGAAGAACAACAGCGAATACAACAGCAACTATCATACCCAGGCTCATCTGGATTGCGCCCTTCCGTTTGTGGCCGTGGAGCCCGGCATGGTGCTTAGTTGTCATGGTTAATATTTGTCCGAGATCATTTATAAAACAGATTGATTATTTCAGGCGACGATATCAAATTCTATTGTATTTGATTGCTCAGTACCCACTGTCACATAAGCATCATAATGGCCCTCGCTTCTGCCGGAATAGGTCCATAAACCACATAAAGTCCCCGTCGTGCCCTATCACACCATGCTCCACGAAAGAACCCACATTGAGGCTGTAGAATAGATTGACATTGCTGTTGTGGGCAGCATTGGCCACAGTATAGGTGTGAGCGTTGCCGACCTTGACCATGTCCGGAGTATGCAGAAATGCCAGCTCTTCAGAGTGGGAGGCAATAAGGTAAACGAATCCTGTGTTTTTATAGACAGTGCCATAGTACGAGTAGCTGGCTCCACTGGCACCCATTATCAGGTCGTCGATTCCGTCAACGTTGATGTTTCCTGTAGCCACCTCTGCACCAACCGAATTCATGATATGCACGACAACGAGCTGATTCCGGACGGGTCCACTACTTCCGCTGTGATTACAAGCTCTTCACCCGAAGATATAGTATCAGTGGCTAATGTGCTTTCCGCATCAGGCCCGGGCTTGGGAGCTATCTCAAAGCTCGGGTTGCCTGCAATCACTGGAACGGCCAAAGCGGCAAGTAACAAAATCATGATAAGTACATACAGGCATTTGATGTCAGTTTCATATATTCTCCGCCTCCTCACAAATACCCGAGAGATCACACGCTATTATATCCACGTAATATGCACAACCAATGGGATCTTCACAAAATCCTGTTGAATCCCAGATACCTGAATATGTACCGGAAAACATATCGCCAGAGGATAAATTAAGAATCAAGGTATCTATGTCTACTTCATCGGTTTCCTGTATGTGTGTTATTACGGTATCGGCATCCACCCCGGAAAAATCAGATATGTCAGCAGTAATTGTAATGCTTTCGTCGGGGTAAATTGACCTTGGAATTATGTCTGCATTGGTTATCACGGGTCCTGCTTCATCCCTCTCCGACTTAAATTCCACGCAATTCTGTGCGATGTCGCAAGCTGTTATATCAACGTAAAAACTGCTCTTCTCCGTTCCATTTGAGTTCCAGCTTCCTTCATACGTGTTCCCTATTGATGCTGACAACAGGAATGTGTGGATACTGTTTTCTTCTATATCCAATATGTGCGCTTTGATTTCGCTTTCATCAAGCTGGAAGTTGTCTGTAACGTTAGCCGACACTGAAATTTCCTGTCCCGGCTCAATGGGCATTGTTGTCGTAACAACATTTGTAATCTTAGGGGGTGTCTCGTCCCAGGAATGCCTGACTTCGGTGCACCATCCAAGCAGATCACATGCGCTTATGTCCACAAGATAATGACATCCTTCCGGGTCACTGCAGTAGCTCCCGGATTCCCAGTCACCCCAGTATGTGGCTGAATAGATATCGCCACCGGATTCGGGAGGAATGAACAGGTCAATCAGAGCGATTTCGTTTTCACCAAGATCCTTTATGCTCGCCTTTGTCGTGAATGTGTCCACACCAGACTTATCCGAAATGTCTGCCTTAATTGTAACTGTTTCATTCTCATGAACCAGCACCGGATATGCCTGAGTATTTTCGATTGTTGGCCCTAATTCATCAAACTCGGCAAATCTGAATATCTCAAAATCTGCATTAGTTTCTGTTTTTTCTGTAGTCATACTGACAGTGAGCAGTAGCGGAGGGTAAAGTATACTGTCCCATAAATCACAGTCAAGTGAATATTCAAGTCGTTCTATAACATAACCTCCCTTAAATATCTGCAAAAGCAGCTTGTTTTTCAGGATTTCTAGCTCATTACCAGCTTCCATACACGTGGAGCTTTGTACAAGGGTCTCTGTAAAGAGATTCTTGATATTGAGCAAAAGATTTTCGCCGCCTCTTTCAAAAGGTTCAATCATATTTATCAATGAATACTGGTAAAGGTTGTACTGGATAGTGTACACGAAGCCTATCAGAAATATCATTGTTATTATAAACATTTGCGCTTTGCGTTTTTTATTAACATGCATAATTAATATTGGCTTACATTATTATTATTCGTTTCATGGCACAAGCCTTTCCGGTGTTCTGGGGAAGAGTATTAATTCTTTTATGTTCTCGGCACCGACCATCTGTTGAATCATCCTTTCCAGCCCGAACCCTATGCCTCCATGCGGCGGAATTCCATACCTGAATGCATCGGTATAGAATTTGAAGTTCGCGGGGTTCATACCTTTGCTCTTCATTACTTTAAGCAAGAAATCTATTCTATGTTCTCTCTGCCCACCCGATGCCATTTCCATACCATTGTAATCAAGGTCGATACCCCTTGATTCTTTGCCTTCCATCATGATATAGAAGGGTTTGATATTCGAGGGAAACCTTGTTATGAAATACCATTCATGCCCCTTTTTCTCCATGAGCTTGCCAAGCTCAGCTTCCTCAGCATCGCCCAAATCATCACCGAACTTCAGGTTGTGGGCTTTTTTCAGTATTTTCAGACTGTCAGAATATGTTATCCTTTTAAAGGGAGTGTCAGGAATCTTGAATTTGGCCTCCAGGATATCAAGCTCCGGACCGCAGTCCTTTTTTGTCCCCTTAAGCACATGGACTACCATTTTTTCAAGGATTTTCATGACATCTTCCTCTGATTCTATCCATGCCATCTCAAAATCAAGTGAGAGGAATTCAGAAACATGCCTGCGGGTATGGAATTTTTCGGCGCGGAATGAGGGTCCTATCTCGTATACACGATCCAAGCCCGATGCCATCATGATCTGCTTGTAGAGCTGCGGGCTCTGCCTTAGAAAGGCCTCTTTCTGGTAGTATATTATAGGGAACAGCGTAGCTCCGCCCTCGGCCCCGGCTGCTTGTATGACGGGTGTATGAATCTCCACGAAATCGTTGCTTTCAAAGTATTCGCGCACCTTTGTCAGCACGACGTCCCTTACCCTGAACAGTGACTGTACTTTTGGGTTCCTGAGGTCAAGGAAGCGGTATATGAATCTTTTATCCTTTCCGGATTCTATCTTGCCTGCTATGTCCATCGGAAGCGGGGTTTTTGCCCTGCTGACAATTTCCAGAGAACTTGGTACCACCTCAAGGCCACCTGGCGCCTGTGAGGATTCCTTGACCATTCCGGTCACAGAAACACAGTCCTCCCTGTTCAGTTTGGAAATCGTGTTAACAATTTTGGGCGAAACACTGCCTTTCTTGGCTGTCACCTGCACAAGGCCTTCCCTGTCCCTGAGCATGAAAAATTTCAGCCCCCCCAGGTCCCTTGTTCTCTCGATCCAGCCTTTGAGAAGCACCTTTTTGCCTTTCTTTATTTCCTTGGTGTATGTCCTCTCCAGCACCATAAATAAATAATAGACATTTGTTATTAAAGAGTTAGCTGCCAATAGGCTATCTTAAGACAATCTCGATTTCATGGTCTTCAAACATGTAGTTAGGTGACCAATAAATATGGTTTTTTATAACTCCAAAGTCTGCCTCAATCCAGTAACGCTTTGTACCGGAACTGTCGGTATCGCCATATACATACCAGCCCGGAGTTACCATTTCCGGGTTTTCAAAACCCAGGGTGCCTATTTCAAATGTGAACGGCGGCACCGGTGCCAAGTCTTTATGCATATCAACAGTGAAATAAATCCTGTCTACTGTTGGTGGTATCTGGCATAGCTCTGCTATGTATGTGGGTATCTGGATTCTTATGGCAGGGACTACCAACTCATAGTGTTTTTCATCTCCAATCTGCTCTATAAAGCTCCACTCCGGGGCAGGAAAACTGGCAGTTGGGTTCATATCAATTGTCGGGTCGCCTATCAGCATGAAGCATGGGTCCGGTTTTATTTTCATGGAACCAGGAGGTACATGAGGGCCGCCGCCGGTGGGGTATGTACCCGCGTTTTTTGTGTTCTTGAACGCATCTCCTATCGTTTCGCCAAAGGCCAGCAGGTTGGAAATCATCCTTCCGTTATTGAAGTCGTTCATATTATCAACTGCACCTACAAATCCTATCGCACCCATTCTTATTGCGTTTGCAGAAAACAGCAATCCCTTCTTACTAGCATCCAGAAAATCGCATGTGTTGGGGGCATTGATGATAAGCAGGGTATTGTCCAGATATGGTATATAATGTGATGGTATTCCAGCCCAATCATAACAGGCCATGCTCTCATAGACGATGAGTGACTTGTCTTCCCAGTCATCTGCGTCAGTATTTTCAGGTGTTATTGTGGTATGATATCCTGCCACGGACAAAACCTTTCCCATAACATAGACATCAGCCGCGCTTCTAAGATACGGCACAAAACCGCGTGCGGAGAGGGCGTTTTCTTTGCTTTCTGTGGTCTCTTCATAGAATAGGCTCCTTGCGATATACGATGAGGTATCGCTCACTGTTATCCCGAATATCCTCCCCACGGCCAGCTCAAGGAAGGGGTCATCATCAATATTTGCATATTCCCAGCTATCGGCAGCGTTCTTCAAAAAATTGCCAATAGATGGTGGTATGAATTCCATGACCACTGCGGTTGGGCTTGCAATGATTGTCAGATATTTCGGATTTATTGACAGCTTATTTATTTTTTCTTTGATAAAATTTGTCACATTGTAGTAGTATGCTTCCCCATGGCTTGCTGATTTCATGCTCAGTATCAGCTCATGTTTTCCGCTGGCGAGCCAAGGCGCTGCCAGAGAATCTCCGCTATATAATTCATAGACCCTGTTATGAGTATATCCTAGGCGGAAATCAAATTCTTCTTCAGTCACAATATCCAAATCATCGGGGTTGACCAGAATTATCTTGTCTGTGGTGGTCAAATCAAGGTATTTTTGCTGTAATTGTTCCAAGTTATACTGTTCATTGCAAGTGGCACCGGAAGGGCAACTCACGCCACCAACCAGAACAACGTTCCTGTTTTTGAACACGTTTGTAGTGTCCATGGATGTTCCCTTTATAACGAGGGGTGCATTAATAAGCGATGCGTATGTTGAAGCCAGCAACGCCAGTTCATAATCATCCTCAACATAAACAATAGTATCGAATGAGCTCCAGTAAGACAGATAGTCATTGACAGTGATTCTCTGGATTTGCCCTTCATCCAGGCCGCCACCGATACCTGCCGGGGCTATCAGCAGGTCATCAAGCTCCTGCGGCGTTTCACCTATTATGGTAAGCCTGCTCAAATCATATTTCCACATGAAATGGGTGGTTGAAACCACATCGAATGCAAGCTCCTCCTCCTCTTCGTGATAAATCAACGTAGGGTATTTGTGTATGTTCCCCTCATTGTCTGTCCATGTTGTCACGGGCACAAGTGGCAGGACGTCCTTCCAGTTTTTGTCTGATATGAGGAAGACCTCTTTCTCGGTATATTTTGATATCTTTTTAGTGGAAGGCCCAATGACTTCAAATGAGGTTGATATGGAAGTCTCAACCCCTACTTCGACATAAACTTCATAAAGCCCGACAGAATCTTCAGTAACTGGTCCCCACGTTACGGAAAAATAACCACTGACGTCTGTCTTGCCTATTGGGGTTCCTGTCTTCTCCCAGTCTCCCCACCCCATTCCTGTATTTGTTCTGTACCATAGATAGACATCCTCGGAAGATGGAGCGTTTATTACTGTATATGTGTGATAATCTCCAATTCTGACGGTTTCAGAAGAGTGCAAAAGAAACATATCTTCATCAATTTCCCCATCACAATCATTGTCATAACCATCATACAACTCTATCGCTCCCGGGTGGCATTCTACTCCACACCCTGAAGGATTATCATCACAATCATTGCCCCCCAAATGGCAGCAGTTGCTCGTTCCGCTGCATGAGTAGGGGCTTGATCTTGTCATGCCCTCGTCACAGTAGTCATCGTTGTCATCGTCGCATCCTTCATCTGTC
>JAFCEM010000040.1 GCA_017609145.1 Candidatus Aenigmatarchaeota archaeon
TTTGAAGAAACGTATTGATGATGTTGATTCTGCAATAAACAAGTCGAGGGATGGGATTGCCTCGTTAAACACTGAAATCCGGCTTCTTGTTGATGGCGTGAACAGGTTGCAGGGGCTCGGGGCCAAGTGCCCGACATGCGAAAGTGATGTCAGTGAGGAGAGGAAGAGCTCTCTCATTGAGGAGAAAAAGAAGAAAGAAGCCGTGCTGAGGGAAAAAGTAGCAGCTCTTGCCTCAGAGGCAGAGAAGCAGGGCAAAGAGAAGGAGAAACTTGAGGCAGAGCTGGAGAAAAGCCGGCTCGAAAAGGCAAAACTTGAGACTGTTTCACATGAGGCTGATGCACTGAAAGAACTGGAAACAAGAATGGATGATTATACCAGGCGGAAGTCAGAGCTGAAAATCCGGATTGCCGGGCTCGAGGCAGTGCTTGCAAAGAAAGACACAAAGGCAATCCGGGAGGCTTTGAGCAGAATCGTGGCAAAGGAGAGCGAGTCTGCCACCAAGCTGTCAGGATTCGAGGAGAGGATTACCGACAGGCAGAACGTCCTCGCCGGGCTGAAGGAAAGAATAGAAACCCTAGAGAGGTACAGGGCCGAAATAAAACAGGATGCCGAGATTTCTGAAAAACTCGGAAGCTTTGTCAGGGTGCTCAGGATTACCCAAGAACAATTGAGGAAGGAGTTCCTGAAGACCGTCAACGGCATCATGGGCGAAATATGGAAGGAGCTGTATCCATACGGTGACTTCGGGTGCGTCAGGCTCTCGATATTCAACGGCGACTACATCCTGCAGCTAAAAGAAACAGCAGGAGAGGGCTCGTGGGTCTCGGCGGACGGTATTGTGTCAGGAGGCGAGAGGTCAATGGCCTGCCTTGCATTGCGCATAGCATTCTCAATAGCTTTCATACCCAACCTGAAGTGGCTCATCCTTGACGAGCCTACACACAACCTTGACAAGAATGCGATAAACCAGTTCTCCGAGATACTCAGGGAAAGGATAGGCAGATTCGTTGACCAGGTATTCCTCATCACGCACGAAGAGAGGATTTCAGAATCAATCAGCGGTGCCGGCTCGCTTTACCGCCTGGAGCGCGACAAGGAAGCCAATGAACCCACGAGGGTTACTGGTGTCTAGAGCACTCACTGGCACACTGCAATTTTTATATGTTTTTGTCAAAATAATAGCATGGAAAATGTTGTTGATGGAAAATATAATACAGTAACTTTTCTGGATTTATCTGATATTCCAGACGAAGAGATGACTTTTTATGAAATGTTTGGCCAGAAATTAGGATATGGTTGGACTGTTGGATTTATTTATCACGCAATGTTATGTGATGCTGCAAAACGATCCAACTCCCAAGATGAATTCAAAGAGATGTTTTTATACGAGTCCCTGGAAAACAGGAAATTATTGCAGAGGGTTTATAATGAAATCCTTGAAGGCAACGAGTTTCCGGAGTTCTGGTTATAATTTTATTATATCTACCTTGCGCCCTCGGCCTCGCGCTCGAGCCTGTTCTTCTCGCTTATTGCGAATGACTTCGTATCGCCCTCGGCAGTTGCAATCAGCTCATCCGCTATCACATCGGCCAGCTTCTTCTTCTTGTGGAAGCTTGCCTTGTATATGCCCTGCGCCAGGAACCTGAGGGCGAGGTTGAGTCTTCTCTGTGGTGAAACGATTACTGCTTTCCTTGCTATTATACCACCGAGCCTGTAGGAGGCAACCTCCTCGAGTATAGCGCTGTTTTCGATTGCTTTCACAAGCACCTGCACCGGGTTTTTGCCGGTCTTTTTTTCTATCTTCTCAAAGGCCTCCCGTACAGCCTTGTTAAGAACCTGGGTCTTTGCAGGACACAGACCGGATGTTATCTTGTGCCTCTTCCCGGAATGCCCGGGCACCCTGAGCTTGTTTATGAATCTTTCAACTATACTCATCATGTTTTTGTGGAATTCTGTCGTGGTATACCTGCCGTACGTGAGCGGAACTATTATTGGTTCAAGGTTTATATGTGCCTTAAGCCCCTCGTCCTCCACATTGACATCCGAAAGGTCCCATCTGTTGAACAATAATATCTTATCCATACTATGCACTCTTTGGCTTCTCCTTCTTGCCCTTCAAAAGCTCGTTAAGGCTTACCCCGTTAACCGCAATTACCTTGTACTTTATGCCGTGCATTGAACCAACTGCACCGCCCTGAGAACCGCCCACACCTGCTATCGTGACTTCATCATGCTCGTTTATGAACTTTATGGCATTCGTTCCCGGCACAAACGCCGTTACCTGTATGCCGTTCTTGATAATCTGTACCCTGACCGCCTTTATTATACCAGAGTGCGGCTGCTTCTGTTCCACGCCTTTCTTCTTTAAAACTATGGCTTTTCCAATCGGCGAACCCTTGAGTGGATTCTTTTTCCATAATTTGAGCATTTGTTTCTTCTTCTGGGCAGACTTCCATCTCTGCTTTTTTTTCCTCCTCTTCATCTCTCTGGCTGAAAATTCACCCATATTATCATTCATGCAACTGGCAGACAGCCTGTTGATTAATCCACAAGCGGTTAATGACGCCTGATACTACTTATAAAGCAATGAATATTTAAAAGTTTAGAAGCGCCTTGTCGCGACAGCAACAGAAATCCAGCAAAGGCCGGCAACGAGAAAGAAAAGCAGCGCTATTATCATAGCAAAGACGTACGAGAATTCTGACACACCTATAGTCATCTCAAGGTTCTGTATAATCCAGGTACCTAAAAGTAAAAAAATGCCCCCGACTATCCAGGCGGAGATGAGCTTGAAACTCATAAAAACACTCTGTTTATATTTTGTCAATCTTCCTTTTAAATTCCTCTGCCTTTTCCTTGAGTATCTCCGCTGCCTTGTTCACTATATATGCGGGCTCAAGGCCTGATATTGATTCAACACTGAATACGAACTTGTTCGACACACCCTCGATGCTTATGCCATTGCAGGCATCTTCGCATGCCCTGCAAAAGTCGCATTCTTCGGGCTTCTTTATGAAAGGCATATTTCCTTTCAGTCCCACAATACCCTTCGGGCATGCACTGACCGCACTTTTCGGGTTGTCACATTTGTCACCCTTTATTTCCGGATAGTACTGGTATGATGCGTTGGCTGCCTGGAACTTTGCATGCTGCTTGCCTGTGCCCAGATGGGCAACCGCATACAGCTTTATGTAGTGGTTTTTCATCAGCTTCACTATAGGAAACTTAGGGCTCGTGGGAGCTATTGTTTTATTGGAGGAAATCATGTCACCCGAATATGCAATCGAAGGCCCGCCCTTCTCAAGCGAGAATGTAACCTCGCACAACGGACAGCCCTTGCCTTCGCATTTGCAGTCTTCCCTGAAATTCATCTTGTCAGGATCGAACTTCAGGGGTATGAGGCCCATTCTGTGCGCCACCATCTCGTCAAATAGTATTGAACTGTTTTCAAAAACGTCAACCCATTCCACTGCAAGAACTGGTATTTCGGAAATCATTATCCTTCTGAGCGCATTGGCAAAGGCTGGTGTAACACCTTCGACTATGAACCTTATCTTTTCTCCCTTCCTTTCCAGAATCTGTATCTTCATCATTTCACTCTTACCCTCTTTGCTGAGCAGTGCCTGCTAACTATCTCATTAAGCGCCTTTATATTATTTCCGTTCTTCCCTATCACAAGCAGCTTTTCGTGACTGGGGATTGTTATTGTTATGATGCCGTTGCTCATTTCAATGTTCTTGATGTTTGGAATCATGTTCCTTATCAGTGTTTCCGGATTATCAGAGTATCCGAATACCTTTACATATTTCCCGAGCCGTTTCCTGAGTTCCTTGACTACTGAACCATTTTTTCCTATTGCCATGCCTATTTTACTGGAATCTACCAGGAAATAGACACAATTTTCCGTAATGACACAGTCCTTCGCGTGCACGTTGGTCACATGTTCAAACGCTGCTATTGTCCTTATTGTCGTAGTTCCAAGTTTTACTGTCATCATGCACCTGCTTTATATTGTGCTCGCTGCTTTTATTTCTTTATTGCCGCAAGCAGTATTTTAAATGGTTTTCCACACAAATCACCCAATTTTGCGGAGTCGCCATTGAATTTGTTTAGTTCAATATCCGAGATTCTGGCGTAGTAATTGAGGTCTTTGAGCACATTCTCCGGTATGTTTGTGGTATAGAATACGCTCAGAACCGATCCTCCCTTGATGCATTTCAGTGTGGTTTTGGTTCCTATCAGCAACTTTCCCTTATTCTGGGCCTCCCTGATTCTCTGCTCTGTGCTAACTGTTTTTGCCTGTTTCTTCTTTGCTACGGGCTTAGCCGCCTTTTTATTTGCAGTGGTTTTCGCTTTTGCCATAATGTCTCACCTAATACACATAACCCAGCAGCTTTCCTCCGGTATTATGCTTCTTTGCCTTGTGCTGGTCCATTATGCCGCGTGATGTTGTAAGTATGAGAATTCCCACATTGTTTGCAGGAAGGAATCTTTTCTCCCATTTTATGAATTCGTTTTTGCCCAGAGAGAACCTCGGCTTTATCACATTGCAGTTGTTTATCTTCCCTTTCAGCTTTACTATGAATTTTCCTCCCCTTCCGTCTTCCTTGTGGGTGAATCCGCCTATGTAGTCGTGCTCATGCATTATCCTCAGTACCTCCTTTATAATCCTTGAAGAAGGCACTGTACACTCCTTGTTTCCTATGGATTCCGTGTTCTTTATTATGCAGAACGTGTCTGCCAAGACGTCATGTCTCATCTTATCACCTAACTATACTTCTTGAAACCGAGTTTCTTCGCCTCTTCCCTGAAGCACTGCCTGCAGTAGAGCAGTCCGTAGGACCTTATAAGTCCTCCGGTTCTGCCGCACTTGCGGCATTTCCTTACATTTTTTCCGAACTTTCTTTTTCGTGGCTGGTTGAATTTCTCAAGCCTTGCCAGCTTTTCCGGTTTTTTTTCTATCTGTTTCTTTATTCTCTCGTAAGTCATTATTCCTCACCCTCAGTTATGCTGATACCGAATTCTTTTCTGGCAAACTCCATTGCCTCTTCTTTTGTTATGAGGTGTCCCTTACCTACTCTGGAACGTTTCCTGGACCTTTTTTTGACCCTGAACCCAGGCCTTTCAAGCGTTACGCAGACATCCATTCCTATTATACCCACATCGGGATCATACTCGATCCCTGGTATGTTTATGTATTCCTTAACACCGAATGAAAAATTCCCGCTCGTATCGAACTGCCCCGGCTTGAGCCTGTTTTCAACCGCCTGGAGCATGCGCTTGAGCATATCAGCCGCCTCCTTTCCCCTGAAGGTTGTCTTGACGCCTATCTGCTTTTTTCCAGGACCAAAGGTTGTCCTTTTCCGTGTTTTGGTAATCATCACTTTCTTCCCCGTGATTTTTTCAAGTACTTTTTTGTAGCTCTCGAGCTTGGGCCCGGACTCTCCTGCGCTCATGTTTATTGTGACCTTCTCCAGAATTATCCTTCTCATCGGGTTCATTTCTTGCCTCCTTTAGCCGGTTTCTTCTTTGCCGGCTTTGCCACGGCCTTCTTTTCTACGGGCGCCTTTTTCACTGCAGCAGGAGTTCCTGGAAAAACATATTTGATAAGTGTCTCTATTTCCCTGCCATGGCTCTCAACCACTACCGTGCCTTTTTCAAGCATGTTTTTTCTCCTGTTCACTTTTTTTATTATGCCCTCTGCACCCATGTTTCTTCCTGCTGTTATGAAAGCCGGAGTTCCCTTCTCGAAAGAAAAATGCCTGATAATCTTCTGATCAGGAAGTTCAATCAGGATAGAATCGCCGCATTTATAGTGGCACTTCTTGCCAGCAAGTATGTTCCTTCCGTCATGGAGATTCAGTTGCAGGAGTCCACCACGTATTGTGCTCTTGCCCGTAATCATGCATAGTTTCAGGTTAGTCTCCTCCCCGGAAATCTTTTCAAGCTCGAGCCCGACCTTTCCTGCCTTAACGCGAAACTGTTTCCTGGATTCCGGTATCTCGACAATATCCATAAGCCCGACAGGAAATTTTGGCTCCTTTCTGGGCTTTTTGTCAACAAGAATCTTTCCTGCCTTAACTATGCCTTTTGCTTCGTTTGCTGTCTCGGCAAACCCAAGAATGTCCCTGAGAATTACCTGAAGCGGTATGCATTTTTTCAGCGCGTGTGGTCCGGGAGCTGGCCTGACTACCCATGTCTCCCTTTTCCTGGCCAAAGGCCACTCTTTCGGCATTGCGTATCTCTTTAGATGAGCCATAATCATCACTTACCCTTTGCTCTTGCCTCCTTCTTAGCATGTTTTTTCTTCAGCCTGGATTTCTTTGGCTTCCTCCCAGGCTTTGGCACCTTTGATTTACCTGCCGGTTTTTTCCCGGAAGGTTCGCTTTCCTTTGCCGGCTTGGTTGTGGTTTTCTTTTCGGCTTTCTTTTCAGCCCTTTCAAATACCTTCTGCCTCATCTTGTCGTCTGTCTTGAGTTTGGTTATCCTGAGATTTGATGGTTCCAGTGGTTTCATTATATCAGAGTCGTCAGACTTTTTCATAGTTATGCCGTCAACATATATCACACATTTGCTCATGTCTACCCTTTCGACGTTACCCTTGAGCCCCTTCTTTTCGCCGCGCATAACTTCGACTTCATCGCCCTTGCGCACGGGCACTGACCTCATTCCAAACTGTTTCCTGAGCCCGGATGCAAGATGGGCTGAAAGGAACTTGTGCTTCACATGCAGGGGAGCATTGTGTCTGTATTTCCTCTGCTTCCTTGTCTGCTTGCTGCATGACCATTCCCTTGACCATTTCTGTTTCATACATCAACTCCATTAAGTTTTCCAATAGCATTCGTAAATTTCAAAAGGGATGCGTCCAGCGTCTTTTCATCATATTTTTTCATTGCTGTTTCAAGTATATCATAAATATCTGAAGTCACCTCAATTGTTTGTCCAGTTTTATATACATGTAAATGAGCAACCCTGATACGGGGGTCATAAATCACGCAAACATCCTTTGTTATCTTTTGCATATCAAACCACCAAACTCGCAATCTTTCCTATTGAAGGGAACCTTTCGACGACCTCCCTTGCAATCGGGCCCTTAATCTGGGTGCCCTTTGGCATATTTTTTTCGTCGATTATGACAGCGGCATTGTCCTCGAACTGGACAGTGAGCCNNNGTCTCTTGAACTCCTTTCTTTGCCTGACTATGACGCAACGGAATGTCTGTTTCCTCACTTTCTCCGTGCCCTTGTGCACCCTGCACTTCACGATATCAGCAATCCCCGCAGAGGGTATTGTCCTTCTTATGCCCTTGTAACCGCGAACGCTGATTATCTGCAGGAGCTTTGCTCCGCTGTTATCAGCACAGTTAAGTATCGCGCCATTGAGCAGCGGCCTAGTCATCTTCGTGCTTATGGCTTTCATTTCTTTTCCTCTCCTGAAATCTTTGATACAACGACAAAATGCTTGGTCTTGGAAAGCGGCCTGCACTCTGCTATAACTACCATGTCGCCCTCTCTCGCATGCATGCAGGGGGGGTTGTGGGCAGTTACTCTTGTCTTCCTTCTCTCATATCTTTCATACTTTTGAGAGAGCTTGTGGTAATCCCAGTCAACAGCAACAGTGTTGTGCGACTTTGCCGACCTTACGGTACCGGTGAAAACCCTGCCCCTGACTGGCAGTTTTCCGTGCCATGCGCAATTGGGGTCATTACATTCCTTCTCGGGCGGGTTCACGCTGATTCCTATATTCTTTTTCATATTATCTTTCCAAGGCCTGATTACCCAGAAGCAGAAAGCCACACCGATGGCAGCCTCTCTACCTTCCCTGTGCCGCAGCACCGGGGTGGGTAACTCAGCTATCTATATCATGAACCGCATGGTTTAAATACTTTACAGAAAATAGTCACCATTTTTTGAGCTTCTTCTTTATCCTGTCTTCGGGCCTTGCTACGAGAAGCCTGCCCTCGACCCTGATTTTGCCGCTGTCCTCTGTGGTGAATATGAAAACGCACTGCTCCTTGACGAGCTTCTTCTCCTTTCCGCCCCGGGTTTCGACGACCAGCATGTTCCTTGTCTCGTCAATGACCCTGCCCTTGACGCCAACGGCATCCTGGTTGGTGGATTCGGCCACCTCAACCTCAAGTCCTATCAGTTCATGCCTCACAAAATTCTTCGGTTCAGTCATGCATATACCTGTTTCATTGATATGTCCATTATCAGTTCTTTGAAGTATGTTGCCCGTTCACC
>JAFCEM010000101.1:0-756 GCA_017609145.1 Candidatus Aenigmatarchaeota archaeon
CTCCCCCGTGAACGGTCGCAAGGTCCGCTTCGATCGTTTCGGTGCTTCTGCTCCAGTTGTTGGTTCTTTTGGAATGGCCATTCCATGTGCCGCCAGGCGGCCCGACTGAGGGTTCAATGTCCAAGAGCCTGCCCCGCACTCGATGCGGGGTCTAATGTCCGAGGTCTATGGATGCCCTGTCGGGTCTTTTTGCTAACGACAGTGACATTGAATCACATGAAAAGGGGCTGGTCAACGACATAATTCTTAAAAAAATGTCAGAAAAGCAGGGAACTAATTTTGAACACGAATGTTACGAATTTTTTCGAATGGACCGAATAGGAACAAGCATCAGAGTCGCAAAGAGCGCAGAGGAGAAAAGCAGACCTCAGTCTATCCCGCGAGACGTCTGGACCACGCCACCCATTTTGTTCTCACCGTCCTCCGCGCAGGTTCCTCAGGTACGTTTGGCAAAGAATAATTTAAACAAGAATCTTCTTTCTCGCCCCCGAGATTGCATTAATTGGCACAAAAAGTGCTTCCCCTGTAATTAAGATTTTTCTTGACAAAATCTTTTTTGTTAATTATAGTTACCAAAAATGGAAATTTGCAAACTCCGTAGTCCGCTTCACCTGAAAAATTGACGAGAAAAGTAAAGCAATCCACCAAGCACTCCACGGGGGATAACATGAAAACGGAAAAGCAAGCTCCACCCGCCGATTATCTCGTAGAAGCCCTATTGGCATTCTTCCCTCCTGGAGAAGCTAAATACACAAC
>JAFCEM010000101.1:780-2061 GCA_017609145.1 Candidatus Aenigmatarchaeota archaeon
CAACAGATAAAGAAACGATACACAGAGCCTTTTTCGATCTAGCTCAGGAGGATCCGGAACTTTTCGATGATTTTATTTTCGATCTGGACAAACCTTTTCCTTATTGCGCGGACATTGATTTTGCCTTCAGAAATTTAGGATGCTCTTCCTTACTAAGGAAAGAAAACTATTATCTAGAGAAGTTTCAGGTTTCCGGCGAAATCCGTGGACACTTTTCAGAGGAGATTTTTCCTCTGATGGGTGTTCCGGAAGAAAAACTGAACCGCCTTTCCGAAAAACTCCAGAAGGCGCTTGATCTGAAAAATGCCCAAAGCAAAAAAGCAGCGATCTGAAGTAGAAGAGGCGGTTGATAAATTCGTTTCGGCATTCCTCCACCCTAGTTATCTTCCATCCGGTAAGCCAAACATCAAGCCCGGCAAAATCATTCACTGCTCTCCTTGGGGAACACACCTCTATCAGCCATGGGAAGTGGCTGTAATGGATACACCTCTTGTTCAGCGGCTTAGGCAGATTCACCAGACTGCGATGTCATTGCATACCTTTCCTTCAAGCACCCACAGTAGGTTCGAACATACACTTGGCGTTATACATCAGGCAAGTAGACTTTTCGATGCGCTTTGCCAAAAATGGGACTGAAAAATCCGATTTACCACTAGGCCCCGAGTCCCTACAAAACATTAGAATGGCTGCTCTTATGCATGACGTTGGCCATTCTGCATTTTCTCATACGAGCGAAGACATTTATCGGTATTGCGACGATATGCAGCAGTTGACATCAAAAGAAGGACCCTTTCCGAACAAACACCCTCATGAGATATTGTCTTACCTTATCGTAAAGACTGACGCCTTCCATAAATTCTGGAGAAAAATCTGTGCATTAGAAAAACGCGCAGTGCGCGATTGGGATTGGGTTGCGAACACTATTATTGGTAGGAAAAAGAAGGATGAAAATGCTTATCTGACACAAATCATAAATGGCCCTTTTGATGCGGATAAAATCGACTACATTTTCCGTGACGGCTTGTTTATGGGGCTCCCGCTTGCCGTTGATCTTGAGCGTCTCTGGTATTCAGTACGGATAAGAGACCTTCCCCATGGGGGAGATGATTTTGAAAGAATTTTGGCATTAAACCATAGCGGTGCTACTCCCCTTGAACAAATCTTATTCTGCAAGTTCATCCTTTTTGAAACAATTTATCATCATCAGAAAGTCCGAGCCATAGACTGCATGTTCAAAGGAGTAATCGAGTACATCGCGAAAAAGAATATGGCGATCAATAT
>JAFCEM010000041.1 GCA_017609145.1 Candidatus Aenigmatarchaeota archaeon
TTTCTTTATAATCTCACCCTCTTTCATCCCAATCCCCCCTTCTCCAGAGCCCATGCAGCCCTCAGAATCTTGCATTCTTGGAGGTGGTCTGCCATTATATGCAGTCCTACAGGCATGCCATGGGCTGTGCCGCAGGGCACGGATACCATTGGTATGCCCGCAAGGTTCGGGGCGACTGTGAGGATGTCCATCATGTAGGCCTCCTCGGGACTGAGCTTCTCAATCTCCGAGAATCTGGGCGCGACGACAGGCATGGTTGGCGCAACCAGCACATCGAAGCCCTCAAAAGCGCGCCTGAACTCGTTGATTATCAGGGTGCGGACCTTCATTGCCCTGAGATAGTACTGGTCCCTATACCCGGCCATCCTGGCATATGTGCCGAGCAGTATCCTCCTTTTTGCTTCCTCACCGAAATACCTTGTCCTGACCTTTGAGAAGTATTCACTGAAGCTGCCCTGCAATGGTTCCGTAGGGCCATAGCGCATGCCACAGAATTTCGCAAGGTTTGTTGAGGCTTCTGCGCATGCAATGATGTAGTATGTTGAAACAGCATGCCTGGTCATTGGAAGCGAAACCTCTTTGTAGCTCGCGCCTAGGGACTCCAGTTTTTTGATACCCTTCCATACCTGTTTGGCAACGACATCATCAACACCACTTCCAAAATACTCCTTAGGTACCCCAATTTTCATTTTTTCTGCGCCCTTTTTCAGATAGTTCTTGTAGTTCTGTGACTTCCTGTTAATGGACGTCGAGTCCCTGGGGTCATGGCCAGCTATTATCGAAAGGATCAGGCTGGCATCCTCCACACTCTTTCCCATTGCTCCTATCTTGTCCAGCGAGTTCGCATAGTCTATGAGCCCGTACCGTGAGACCATCCCGTAGGTTGGTGTCAGTCCCACGACGCCGCAGAAGCTGGCCGGACAGGAGATGCTCCCGCCTGTTGACTCGGCAAGCGCAATGTGCGGGAAATCCAGTGCGGCTGTCAGTGCCGCTGCGCCACCGGAGCTTCCTCCTGCGCACCTTGAAGTATTGTGCGGGTTCTTGGGTACGCCAAAACCGGAATTCGTGGAAAAGGTGCCGAAGCCGAATTCATCCTGGTTGGTCTTTCCTATCACGAACCCGTTCTGTTCCTTGATCTTCGAAACCGTAGTGGCATCGAACGGCGGCTTATAGCCTTCCAATATCCTGCTCCCGGCAGCGGACTGCATGCCCTTCACACAGATACAGTCCTTCACGGAAACAGGCAAACCGGCAAGCCCGGTTTTTTTGATTGACTTAAGCTGTGCAGACTCGGGTTTCATGAATGTTGTGAAGACCCTGAACTTCTTATCGAGTTTCTCTAGCTCCCTGAAAAGGTGTGAATAGAACCGCTCAAGGTCTATTTTACCGCGCTTTGCGGCAGATATGAACTTTTTGACATCCATTTTTCTGTAGTCCATACTATCTTATATGAAATTGTGGATAATATTAATATGCCCAGCATGAAGCTGAAGAAGATGCCAAGTATGAGGGAAAAGAGAAGATACATAGTCTTCAGGCTGCACTCAAAAGAGCCTGTTACGTTTGCGGATGCCAAAAATGCCATAACAAACTCCGTGATTAACTGGCTGGGTGACAATGAAATGGCACGGGCACGCATCTGGGTCATAAAGAACCTCTGGAACCAGAAGGAGCAGATCGGATTTGTCCGCTGTTCGCACAGATTCGTTGATAAGATAAAAGTTGCACTGGGTCTGGTTCATCAGATAGGTGACCAGAAAGTCATAATCCAGAGCATGAAAGTCACTGCAACGATTAAGTCTGGAAAACAGTTACAAAAACCAAAAAATAAATAAAAATCGGAAACCTTGCGGTCCCGATATTTCTGCTATCTTTTGTTCACATCACTTTTTTAGTGTTATGTTTATAGCCGATACATTTAGTTTGTTACCCTTTTCATCGGTTATCTCTTCTGTGTTTGTTGATATATCCTTTTTGACATCGCTTACAAATTTGTTATTTACGACCTCTGCAACATCTACAGCCCTTGAAATTGACCTGCCTCTTGCCTTTATCTTGACTTCATTCACTCCGCTGTTGAACTGCGTTATCACTGCAAGAACATAGCTCATTGTCGGTTTTTTCCCAACGAAGATTACGTTGTCTGTTGCTTTTTCTGCGGGCTTTTTAGTCGCTTCTGGTGCAGTCGTCTGTTCTTCTGTTGTTATTGCCATCTTGTCACCTCCGGTTAAATTGCGTATTGCTGATGCAATTGTTATATATTGGCCCGATATTTTTTTAAAGGTTATTTTATGCGCCACATGATTCTTTTCCGCTTTTATATTCGTTATAACACCATATCACTTTTTCTACATAATCCTGTGTTTCTGACGGGAAGCTGGACTCAAGCTCGTTCCATGTAGGGTCATTATTTTCTGAGTTTTCAATTATACGGTCTGTTCTCCCCGGACCGGCATTGTAAGCAGCCAGCGCAAACTCGATAGGGTCGTTACTCTTGTAAGAATAACGTTCTTTCATTTCATAAAGATATTTTATGCCGCCTTCTAGGTTCTCTTCCCAGATACATGGATTGACACCCAAATCTTCAGCAGTGCTCTCCAGTAACTGTGTAAGACCAAATGCATCTTTTGTTGAGGACAAAACCTGGCCCGTGTTTGGATCACAGTGTCTAAAGCGGCTCTCCTGCCAGATGAGTGCCCTTATCAGGTGGGTCTCTAAATTATACTTTGACGGAACGATTTTTGATACTTCATCCAGTATTGTGTTTTCTCTCTCCGACTGATCTTTCCCTGCTGGTCCTGTGCATTCAAAACCACAAAGCACTGTTGCGTCAATGGGATGCTTCCCCACAAGGAACACAAAGCTCAGGGGTTCCATGGAGAGCTTTTCGCCGTCATAGACAGGGAATGTTTCGCTGCCGCTCTTTGTGATTGTTATTTTTGCAGCTACATCCACTTTATAAGTGAAGTCGCATTTTCCTGTGTTGTCCACATACGGGGTACAGTTCACGGCTGTTATTTCAATGTCACTTATCATGGGCTCGAATTTTATGGAATATCCGTTTTCCGAAATCTCCGAGCTTATTGCGGAGGAAAACACCTCTTTCAGATGTGTTTCTGCGTCATGAATGGAATCGAATGAACCAAGACCAGCCTGTTCCACAGCAGAGCTGAATATCTCATCAGGGTTGGAACCCTGGACACTTGAACCAAGTGTTCTCGGCCATTTGTCAAGCTCATCAAAGAAACCATTAAGCCTTTGCACAATATCAAGTTCCTCGTCGCACAGGCCCAATATGATATCAGAGGCCTGGTCAACAAGCTCAAAATACTCTGTCTCATAAGTCTTCTCAATATCAATACTGCGCATGAGGGATATCTTTTTTGCAGAGCCCGAGACTGTTGCTGTCATCTTGTTGTCCGTGAATGCGGAGAAAACCAGCGAGTTGCCATTTCTTTCGGTTTCCATGTCAAGCAATGGTATTATTATGTTATAGTTGAGGAAAATATACCCTGCAGATGCATATTTATTTATGTTGGACTCCGTGCAGTTTTTAATGTTTTCCAGAATTTCATCATCATTCAGGGGCTCTGCTGACTGTACATTGATATTGTACCACGAGGCATACTCCCTGCTACCAATGATTTTTCGGGATTCATCAGGCACTGTGCAGAAACCACCACGCTGTGCAGTATCATACAGGGCCTGCCATACAGAGTAATCCATTGCCGTGTTCATATAAATGTCTGCGGCCTTCAGGGAATTCTTCATGGCATAAATCTCAAACTGTATGCTGGCCTTTTCTGTAATGCCTTCGCCCCATTTCCATGTAAGCCCTATTGAGCTAGCTATAGTAACAGTTATGAAAACCAGCATTATTGCAGCCATTATTGACGAGCCCTTTTTCATGATTCACCTCTTTATCTTTACTGAAGCCTTCAGGCTTCCGCTCCGGGCACCCGGAGCCGGTATCTCCATCTCGTACTCATCACCGTTCGAGGCGTCCCCTTTGCTTAATGTTATATCCTGCATGCCCGAGTATTGAAGCGTCAGGACGTATGAATCATGTATCTTATCAAGAGTTTCCTTTATTTCATCGCTTACATCCGAGTATGTATTGGATGCGAGCATTCTGCCCAGCAATACCATACGGCTTTCACCGGTTCCTGATTCTGCCAGGCTCAGGAGCTCTGTTCCTCTGTTGTCAATATCGACATTGATAAGGATGTTTTTTTTGGCAGTAACCATACCCTTGGAAATCAAGGAGCCTGTAATGAACAGCAGTGCTGATGAAAATATGAAAACAATGGCCAGCAATACCAGGCCAATCTGCCCCTTGCGTCTGCCGCGACTACAAAATCTGGACATACATCCTCCCCAGGTGTATTTCACTGCCGTCTTTTATGTTCACAAAAATCTCATGGTCAATGCCTTTGGAACCTTCAAAGCCGAAAAACCAGTTGTTGTCCGTTTCTTTCTCAAAGTCCGTTACCTTCAGGCCGATATCCAGCGAGCATAGCTGGCATATTGCGCATACATCTTTACCGTCATTATACTGCAAAAAGCTCCATTCAATGTAATGGTTTTCTTCTCCAGCAAAACAGGCCTCTATCATATTTGCAATGTCCACCGAATTCATATCTTCGATGCCCGATTCCACGAAATCTGCATAGACTTTCATCTGGCTTACCAGGCCAAGCCCTGCCGTGAAAATTGCCATCATGCAGATAACCACTGAGAATATGGTTGCTGCTATGTCCAATGGAAAGGCAGCTTTCAGCATTCCTTTTTCACCTCTATTTGTTCCGTGTCAGGTTCTTTTATTATGCAGATGTTTTTGGTCGAGTAGAGTGTGGTCTCCTTAACAGGTGTGAGAAACAGATTTTCCACCTCATGTGTTTTTCCTGCACTGTCCGTGTAGCTCACTGTGAGTATGTAATCAGGCTCGTCATAGGATATGCTAAGGTCATAAGAACCGTACAGTTCGAATTCTGCCATACCCTCATCCAGAAGTGAAAGCGCATTTGCAGCCGCAGTTATCTGGTATGCTACTGATGACTGTTCTATGGCGAGTGATGCACTGTCGCTGCTTGCAGCCAGATTAGTGGTCACAAACATCATCAAGACTCCGATCAGTATCACCCCTATGAACATTATGACTTCTGCTACAGGAAGGCTCGCTTTCATGTGCATTTATCATCCCCTATCTTCTCAACCGTGTAATACGTGTTTCCCTCTTCGCTTGTTCCTGTTTTTCTCAGGCGAATGCAATAGCTTTGGGTACCGCTGAAACCCTGTGCACCGTCCAGTGTTATTGGGTCCCCGCCTGGTTCCTCAAATGTGTCTTTTGGCGAAGACAATGGTATGCAAAACGCATCCAGCATCTTCAGTTTCTTGAGGACCCATTCCTTGATTTGGTTCTTCATATTGGACCACTTGCTGCTCCAGTACTCCCATCCCCAGAAGCCTTCCGCCTCTTCAATATGGGGGCCTACTATTATGTATGCGTTATAGCCATCAACACATTCCAGAAAATCCGGGATTTCAAGGTCTTCCTGCAACAGACGTTCCCTGTTGATAAAAAGCATGCTACCGACGCAATCACCCAGCGTGACGGTTATTGGGTCTGAATATGCGGCACCGGACATGAGACTGAGCTTATGGAACTCTGTCTTAAGGTCCTGCGCTGTATTCAGGGCATCCTCCATACATTCCCCATACAAAATTCCTACAATATTATTCTGTATATGAATAATTATGAATACGGCGAGTGGAATGCCAACAATGAAAAAAATCAATACTCCAATCGCAGCAGCTCCCCTTTTCATATAAATACTTTATTTTTGTGGCTTAAATTTTATACCAAAGAATTACCCTAAAATTTTTGTGGTCACTATCACTATGATTACTGCAGCAACAATGGCTAAAATTACCATCAATAACTGAAAAAACGAACTGGCTGTTATTTGACCTCTTTTCTTCATCTTACCACCAAGGAAAATCAATATCTACCCCATGCACCCCGGCCTCATTGACCGCTACCATTATCAGAAGTGCAATTATTATAATCGCGAGAATTATCCAGACCCAGTTGGATACCACACCGCGCAGATTCTTCATAACATATATTCGATTCCGAAATTAAAATTAGTTCTTGTTTCTCAGGCCTTTACAGCCTCTATTATTTTCCTGAACTTATAAGTATCGTTCTCCGCGATGGTACCTGTTACGATTATATCCGCTCCTGCCCTGACTTTTTCTTTTGCTGTTTCGGCATCCCTTATTGCGCCGCCCACAATCAGGAACACATCGGGGCCCAGATGCTTCTTGAGCAGCGAGACCATCTCATTAGGCACGGGATTCGCGGCACCGGAACCGGCCTCAAGGTAAACGAATTTCATGCCGAAGTATTTGCCTGCAAGCGCATAGCCGAGCGCAAACTCCGGCTTGTTCCTCGGTATCGCCCTTGCGTTGCCGCTCCATTCGACTGAAGTTGTCTGGCCGGATTCAATTATTAGATACGCCATTGGCAAGGTCTCAATGCCAAATTTTCTTACTATCATAGCACCCTTTGACTGCTCCTCTATAAGGTACTGCGGCGACCTTGAGTTGAGCAGGGACATAAAGAATATGGCATCCGCCTCCGGAGATATTGCAGAGTGTGAAGAAGGGAACAGTATCACCGGCAGGGAGGACTTCTCCTTGATGAGTTTTATCGTATTGCCCAGATAGAGGAGATGTGCGGGATGCGAGCCCCCCACCATTATAGCATCAGAACCAAACCCCTTTGCCTTTACTGCAAGCTCTGCTGCTTCCTCCGGCTTCTGTTTGTCAGGATCTATGAGCGTGAAATGAAGCGGTTTTTCCTTTCTTTTTTCCTCTATCAGTCTCAGAACATCCATGCAATAAGATTTGAAAAAACATTTAAATAAGGATACTCAG
>JAFCEM010000042.1 GCA_017609145.1 Candidatus Aenigmatarchaeota archaeon
CCCGCGGCAATGTTAATCTTTGCCTCTTTTATTATATTTTCTATTGGCTGGCACCTGAACTGTAGCATCGTCGGGTTGCAGAATTTGCAGCCCCTGCCGCAGCCCCTTGCGATCTCAACAAGCCCATTTATGGTCGGTTTCCTTATCAGCGGTATGTTTTCCAGAGGCACAACCCCCCCATGAACGAAATTCGGAAGGGGTTCATCATTCACAGCCTTCTTAAAAAGTTCTGCTGCCTGAAGCTCGCCTTCACCCAAGAAAACAGTATCGATACCCATCTTTGACCTTATCCTTTCATCCTCGAGCTGCCATGCACCCGGGCCGCCGACAATGACCTTAATATCATATTTCCATATAAGCGAATTTGAGACGAGCTTCCTAAACGATGCTGCAGAGAAGGTCTCCTTACCCAGTAGGCTTGAGAATGTCGTGGAAGCGGGTCCGAGTCCGAGTGGGTCATTGCTCGTCACGCCTATGACTCTCGTATCCTTATCAATTACTCTCTCGATGTCCTGGGGCCTGACAACAGCAACATCTTCCTCCGAGAATCCGCTGGCCAAAAGTATGGCTTCTATCTTTCTTGTGCCGCAATTAGCGAACATTGCCCTGCCATCCTTTCCTTTCTTGATTGGCGGGCAGAATATTTTCTTGAAGAGCCACTCGGATATTACCGTAGGAAAACATGCAGCAAAGCCCAAAAACTCGTTGTTGTTGTACTCGCTCATCATGGTTTCGTCTGCAGTGAGGATAATCTTTGGCATATTAGCAATTAGGACAGAAATTTTTTATGCTTTTATTTCTTTTTCTTCACTTTTTTAGATGGACACGGAAATGCAGTGTATGCATGATGTTATTGTTGTCGGTGCCGGTCCGGCAGGTCTCTATGCAGCCAAGCTGCTGAAGGAGAAAGGCCTTGATATTCTTGTAATAGAGGAGCATGAAAACATAGGCGAGCCAAACCACTGTTCAGGGCTGGTCTCAACTAATTTGGAGAAGCTTGTTCCTGTAGAGGATGATTTTCTTGAGCACACGGTTTCAGGTGCAGTGATGCACACGCCCGCAGGTGACATTAAGTTGCAAAAACCCGGAATCGCTGCATATGTAATCAATCGGCCTGTTTTTGACCGTTCGCTCGCAAAAGGCCTTGAGCCCTTGATAACCCACGCAAGATGCAAATCCGTTACCATAGAAAGAGGCTGTGCTGTTGTCAGGACGGATAAAGGCGACCTCAAATCCAGGCTTGTGCTTGGTTGCGACGGCCCGGGTTCCGTTGTTGCCAAGGCAATAGGCACGGGCCCGAGGGAGATGCTCAAGGGAGTAATAGCCATTGAAAATACCAAAGATACATCAGAGAACGTGGAGCTCTGGTTTGACAAGAAAGCAGCACCAGATGGCTTTCTCTGGAAAATTCCGCGTGGCGGCAGAACAGAGTACGGTATGATGTCTACTATGGCAGGGTTTGAAAGATTGACAAGCTTCTTCAAAAATGATTTCAATGCGCCGGGTATTGAAAAGTTCGGTGGGTTTGTGCCAATAGGGCCCAGAAGAACTTATTCGGACAGGGTAATGATAGTGGGCGATGCGGCGGCGCATGTAAAGCCCTGGTCAGGCGGCGGAGTGATTTACGGCCTTACTGCTGCAGTGATAGCAGCAGAAATCGCGGGCAGAGCCATAGAAAAGAATGATTTCAGTGCAGACCTGCTCAGTGAGTATGAAAAGCGCTGGAGAGATGAAATCGGCAAGGGTATAACATTGGGGCTCATGTTCAGGGAGTTCTACAAGCAGGCAGATGAAGAAACACTGAAGGATTTCTTCAGTGAAATGAAATCGGGAAAAGCAAACGAGCTTGATATGGATTTACTCGGGTTTTAGGATGTTGAATCCCCTTTGTCAATCTCCCATTTTATACCGTACTGTATAAGTCCCCTGTCACCGTCTTCAAACATGCGCCTGAACACCGGCCTGACACGCATCCCTATAGCCATGCCCTCTATGTTATTACCCACTATCTGGCCGCTGATGTTCGTGCCTTCATCAAGCTTTATTATGGCCACAGCATAGGGCACGTACTTTTCGAACCCCTCAGGAGCTGTCCTTATTATTGTGTATGAAATAATCTCGCCTTTGCCGCTGAAAGTCATCTCCTCTACCGTACCCTTTCTCCTACATTTAGGGCAAAGGCTTCTCGGTGGGAAAAAAACACTGTTACATTTTGTACACCTCGTCCCCACCAGCCTGTATTTGGAACCCTGCAGTCTCCAGAACATGGGAACACTTGATTTGTATGTCATTATATCACCTACTCCGCCTTCAGTATGTGAACCACAGCTGTGGCGCCTGATCCCCCTATATTCAGCGCAAGGCCTGTTTTTGCGCCGTTGATCTGAAGCTTTCCACATTCGCCCCTTAGCTGTCTCACAAGGTCTGCTATCTGCCTGACACCCGTTGCTCCGACAGGGTGGCCGATTGACTTGAGCCCGCCTGTAGCATTTATCGGCATCTCTCTGTCCCTTGCGATATTTCCTTTCTCCACAAAGCTTCCGCCTTTGCCCTTTTCACAGAAGCCCAAGTCTTCTATGGCCAGTATCTCATTTATTGAGAAGCAGTCATGCACCTCTGCCACATCAATTTCACCGGGGCTTAAACCTGCCTGGCCATATGCGATCTTTGCGGCCGCTTTTGTGGCAAGCATCTCCGTGAGGCTCTGCCTGTCATGCAGAGCGAGAGCATCGGATGCCTGGCCGCTTCCAGCTATCCATACTGGCTTCTCAAACTTCCTTGCCGCCTCTTCTGAAGCAAGAACAACCGCTGATGCACCGTCTGTTATTGGCGAACAATCAAGCAGTCTCAGCGGATCTGCGATCATTGGTGATTTAAGTACCTGTTCCACACTGACCTCAAAGGGGAATTGCGCCTTTTCATTAAGCGCGCCGTTTTTATGATTGTTCACACTGACCAGCGCAAGCTGTTCCCTTGTTGTTCCAAAGCTTTGCATGTGCGCCCTTGTGAGCAGTGCATAGAGACCGACAAAGGTCAGACCAATTGCAGATTCCCATTCCTGGTCAGCGGCTCCCATGAGCGCGGCCGATGCTGTCTCACCTCTGATGTCAGTCATCTTTTCCGCACCTGCGGCAACGACTATGTCATACTGTCCGCTCAGTATAGACATATATGCCTCCCTGAATGCAAGGGCGCTGGATGCGCATGCCGCCTCGCATCTAGTTGCGGGTATTGGCAACAGCCCTGACTGGTCGGCTGCGAGAGAAGAAAGATGCTCCTGGCTCACGAACTTTCCGGCAGACATGTTACCTATATACAGTGCCTGTATGCTGCTCCCTTCTACTCCGGCGTCTTTGAGCGCGAGCGCACCTGCCTCTGTTGAAAGGTCCCTCAATGAGCTGTTCCAGTGCTCACCAAATTTGGTCTGACCAACGCCAACAACAGCTACTCGTTTCATAACAATCACATCCTAAGCTTGCCCCTAAGTTTAACATAGGTTCCATAGTCGATATTCTTCTTGTTCTTAAGGTAATACTCTGTCTTTGGTGCCATATCCCTTCTTTCGATTATCCTGTCCGTGACCATGAAGGAGAATGAATCAGACCCCGCGCCCGAGCCATAGGATGTCATGAGAATCCTCTGCCCCGGTTTGGCTATATCAAGCGTTGCGCAGAGTCCGACAGGGCTGGAGCCCGAATAGCAGTTTCCCATTCTCTTCACTACAAGTCCGGGAGCGATTTTTTCCATCGGAATGCCGAGTGTTTTTGCAGCTGCCGTAGGGAACTTGCCATTGGGCATATGAAAGACAAAATAGTCAATATCATCGATATTCAGGGACAGTTTCTCCATGAGGTTCTTGGTTGCTGTTAGAACATGCCTGAAATATGCGGGCTTTCCTGTAAACCTGGCCCCATGCATTGGATAATCCTGCCTCTCCCTTCTCCAGAAATCGCTCGTATCGGTCGTAAAAGAACATGTGCCCTCGAGGATAGCAAGAGGATCTTTTCCAAGCACGAACGCAGCACCACCCGCCGCTGCGGTATATTCCAGTGCATCACCGGGCTTGCCCTGCGCCGTATCAGCACCTATTGCCATTCCATAGTCTATCTCGCCTGCTTTTATCAGCCCGTAGCAGCATTGCATTGCAGCGGTGCCTGCCTTGCAGGCAAATTCAAAATCAGCTAGCATGAGGGACGTACCCAACCCCAGTGCTTCAGCTACAACCGTGCCGCTGGGTTTCACAACATAAGGATGACTTTCTGATCCTATGTAAAGTGCCCCTATCTTTTTTGGATTAATGGCTGCCCTGAGCAGCGCATTCCTGCCAGCCTCAACTCCTATTGTAACAGTGTCCTCATCGCTCTCAGGCACGCTTTTTTCATCCACAATCAGTCCTTTCCGAAAATTCTCTGCGTTAGTACCCCACACTTTTGCTATCTCTTCAACGCTTATTCTGAGGCGCGGAACATAGGCTCCGTATCCAACTATACCAATATCCATGATGTTATTGATTACTACAGAAACCTTTTTAAGGCTTTCAGAGGGGGTTCGGCATTCAGCGCTGTTGTGTGCTTAAAAATATAACCTTTATACAATTAACAGCGATTTGTATGATACCGATATCAAGGCCAGCTATCGGAAAGGAGGAACTAAAAGCCGTAAAGGAAGTTATTGAATCCGGAACACTTTCATCGGGCGCTGTGACCAAAGACTTTGAAAAGTGTTTTTCACAGTATATAGAAACAGAACATGCGATAGCAACCAGCTCCGGCACAAGCGCGCTTCAAGTTGGTATAGAAGCACTTGACATAAACAAGGGAAGCGAGGTAATAACGACACCTTTTTCTTTCATTGCAAGCTCCAACGCCCTGTTGTTTAACTATCTTAAGCCGGTGTTTGCTGACATAGACCCTGACAGTTTCAACATAGACCCAGAGGAGCTGGAGGAGAAGATAACGCAAAGGACGAGAGCCGTGCTTGTTGTCCATCTGTATGGAAACCCCTGCAGGATGAAGGAAATTGTGGAACTTTGTGAGGATCATAATCTTATACTTATAGAGGATTGCGCCCAAGCGGCTGGTGCGGAATACTGCAACAGAAAAGTGGGGAGTTTTGGTGACATATCATGTTTCTCTTTCTATGCAACAAAGAATATGGTATCCGGAGAGGGTGGAATGATAGTAACCGGTAACGAAGAGCTTGCCGAAAGGGCAAGACTCCTGAGAAACCACGGACAGAACGGACAGTACAACCATGTTATGCTGGGTTATAACTACAGGATGACTGATATACAAGCAGCAATAGCAAGAGAGCAGCTCAGAAAGCTTGACAAACTGAATGCTAAGAGAATAGAGAATGCAAAATTCCTGACAGAACAGTTGGCAGGTATAGAGAATATAGAAACCCCGACTGTTGGTAAGGACATAAAGCATGTTTTTCATCAGTACACAATAAAGGTTCTTGGGGGAAAGCGCGATGCAGTGCTGCAGGCATTGAATAGGAATGGTGTAGGAGCAAGGGTCTACTACCAGAAACCCATATATGCACAGCCCATCTACCAGAGGGTCGGTCTCGTAAGCCGCTGTCCTGTTGCAGAGGAGATTGTGGATCAGGTTATTTCCCTGCCTGTGCATCCGATGCTCAGTAGAGCAGAGCTAAAGAGTGTTGTCAAAGGGGTTGAGAATGCTGTAAAAACATAGCTATTTTCTTTTACACTTCTCGCATATATACGGTTCCTTTTCTACACTGTTACCGCATTTGCAGACATATCCATGAACCCTTGCAGGGCTGCCATAAACGAGTGCGTGTGCCGGCACATCTTTTGTGACGACCGAGCCCGCACCGACTATTGCATATTCACCTATAGTGATGCCAGGGAGCATCACAGAACCGGCACCGATAGAGGCGCCTGTTTTGACCAGGGTCTTGCCAACACTCCAGTCACATGCCTGCTTGAGGCTGCCGTCCGGATTTATAGCTCTTGGAACCTTGTCATTGGTGAATATGACGCCTGAACCTATGAAAGCCCCGTCCTCAATCTCTGTGCCGTGATATACAGAAGCATTGTTCTGTATCTTCACATTATTGCCAATTGTAACACCAAAATCAATATAAACCGATTTCGAAAGTATGCAATTCTCCCCTATATTGGCCCCCTCCCTGATATGTACATGATGCCATACCTTTGTGCCTCTGCCTATCTTCGCATCTTCAGATACCTCTGCAGTAGGGTGTATGAAAACGCCATGATTTGCCGGAACCCCGCTACCCGTTGCATTCAGCGCAATCCTGAGGGCAAAGATGCCGTCATCACCAGTTACTGCGGGCTTCTTGTCGTTTTTTATGCAGTCAAGGAAACTCTCCAGTTCGAGTTTCAGGGGTTCTTCTTTCTCTATGTCGACTTTAATCGTTTCAGGTGTGCCGAACTCTACAACGTCCTTGAATGTGTCTATCTTCCTTTCTCTGCTCTTATAAATGACAAGTTCCTGTGTTATGTAATTGAGCTCCGCATACCCGTTCGTGCCTGTCACGGAAAGGTTCCTTATCTTTACCGGTGT
>JAFCEM010000043.1 GCA_017609145.1 Candidatus Aenigmatarchaeota archaeon
TTTTATCTTATCCTTGTAGTTGCCCTGAAGCTCGATTTCGTTGTTCTTGACAGTTCCGCCGCAGGCAAGCTTTGTCTTGAGCTCTTTCAGCACGTTCTTGATGTCAACGTCCCTGCTTATGCCGTTTACTATTGTCGTCAGCTTGCCGAACCTGCGCTTGACGCTGTAAATCCTTATCTTTCCGCTTTCCTTTGCTATTGTCTCACAAGTGCAGAGTTCTTTTGGCAGTCCGCATTTTGGACAGATTTCACCCATGTTTAGCTTCCTCACTCTCTTTTTCTTTCATGATTGTCTTAATTCTGGCAATGGTTTTCTTGAGCTCGTTCATCCTGCCAGGAGAAACAACAGTAGCACCAACTGAAGTGTTTGCTTTTTCTTTGGACAGCTCCAGTTCCAGCTCATTCAACTTCTTCTCAAGGTCCTTTTTGCTCAGTTTCCTGATGTCCTTTGTCCTTAAAATAGCCATTTGCTTTCCTTTATTTTTTAGGTTTCTCTTTTTTAATCTTTTTGGTTTTTTCCTCTTTTTCATTGTCTTTGTCGGATTTCTCCGGTTCTTTGCTCTGCTCCTCTTTAATATCATCTTCTACTTTGCCTGCTTTCTTCTCAGTGGGCCTGAATGTATAGCCTGTCACGTCAATGAACTCCTTCATTATCTTTACTTTGACCCCTATCTTGCCCGGTCTTGTATCTGCCTCCTGAAAACCGTAATCAACAAGCTCTTCTACCGGCTGGCCGCAATACTTCATGTGCCCTTCAGTGAATTTTCCCGTGAGCCCCTTGCTGCCGCCGAGCTTACCTGAAATGATTATCTGCACGCCTATTGCACCGGCTTCCATCGCCCTTTTGATTGCAAGGTTGCCTATTTTTTTGTAGTTGTACCCGCGCTCCAGCGCTGAAGATATCTGCTTGGCAACTATGCTGGCGTCTAGATTCGGGTTTTCCACTGATTTCACATCCACCTGCGGGTTTTCCAGATTAAACTTCTCCTTGAGAGCATCTGTCATCTCGTTTATGTTCTTCCCGCCCCGGCCGATTATCCTTCCGGGCTTATTGGTGTAGATTATTATCTTGAGTCCGAGGGGTGTCCTTTCCAGAAGTATCCTCGAGTAGTCGCCCGTTGGGAACTGCTTCTTGATGAATTCCTGTATCTGAACCTCCTTTATTCCCTGTTTGACAAAGTATTGCTTGAGCATATCTATCTCTCCTCTAGTACCACATGCAGGTTGGTCATCTTTCTTCTTTCCCTCCTGCGCTTCCAGTTTCTTGGCCTCCAGAAACCGAAGCCCTGGTGCGCAGATGCAAATATCATGAGCTTGTTGGTATCAAGACCTTTGAATTCTGCATTATGCTCGGCAGAGCTGACTATCTCCATCAGGCTCTTGACAGTATTTGTATAGTACTTTCCGTTGATGCTTTCCCTTTGCAATAGAAGCCTGGCCAGGAACTGCTTGCCCTTCTCAAGATTCATACCTGACAAAGCCCTGCACACTATTACAGCATTCTTGGTTGATATCCTCAGGGACCTGCCGTATGCCTTTGCCGACTTCTTTGGGTTGGGATTTCTCGCGTATTTCATATCCATCACTTCAAAGGTATGTACTTGCTCGAACGTGTTGCACTGAAACCGGGTGCTGAATGCTTGACATGTTTTCTTGTCATTACGAATTCTCCGAGCCTATGCCCGAGCATCTCGGGCTTCAGATCAAGCCTGACAAACTCCTTGCCATTGTAAACACCGAGCGTTGCGCCTATCATCTCCGGCACGATTATCATGTCCCTGACCTTGACCCTGATGAATTTCTTCGGGTTTCGTCTCAGTTTTTCTAGCACGTTCTTCTGGGCCTCCTTAATGCCGCGCTTGAGGGACCTTCTCTGGCGCGAGGGGATTATCTTGATGAATTCCTCTATACTCATCTTCCTCAACTCTTCCTCACTCTTTCCCTTGTAAGTGAATTTTGCCATACTCTACCTCTTCTTCCTTCCCATTCTCCTCGGTGAAACTGTTCCTACCTTCCTTCCCGGCGGGGCATTCCTTGAAACAGGTTTTCTCACCTTTCCGAGCCCGCTGCCGCCGAAAGGATGGTCAACGGCATTCATCGCAGTGCCCGATGTCCTCGGGTAAAGCTTGCCCCTTGCGCGCATTGCAAGCATCTTCTTTCCCGCCTTCACCCAGGGCTTTTCCTTCCTACCCTCTCCTGCAGGAATACCCATGCTCGCCCTGCACTGCAGGCTGAGCTTCTTTTTCTTTTTTGACGGCAACTGTATTATACATGTTTTCTCGCCTTTTGAAACAATAACTGCAAAGGAGCCGGGTGTTCTGCACAGCTTCGGCCCCGAATTCGGATAGGTCTCTATCGCAAATACACTGCTGCCCTCACTCACGTCGCCCAACTGCATCGCGAATGCCTCGAGCCCGTCCCCGACCTTGGTGCCCTCGCGAGCTATGATGTAGCCCTGGTCTTTGCCGGCATACTCGACCTTTGCAAGCGGGGTGTTTCGTCCGGGGTCGTTGACTATGTCCACAACCCTGCCAGATTCATTTCTGTACTCTATCCTAGGTCTGAACTTCCTCGGTGGGCTCCTATACGTTGATGTCCCCCTGCCCCTTCTCTGCGAGATTATCCTCTTGCCCATATCAGTTCTCCATTAATATCCTGTTCATATCATCACTTACAGCATACCCATCCTTGAGGCAATGTCAGCCGCGGAATCGGACGGGCTGAGCTTTATGTAGGCTTTCTTCTCACCCTTCTGCGTTATCTCAACATTGATCTTGAGCACACTGACATTGAAACCCTTCTCAACTGCCTCCCTTATCTGCTTCTTGTTTGCATCCTTTTTAACGATGAAAACGAGCTTGTTCTCAAGCTCCACCATGTTCATGGCCTTTTCTGCCAGGTTCGGATACTTCAACACACCCCAGGGGTCGTACTCTGTTATGGGCACTGGCGCGGCTACCGGAACTGGCTTCTCCGGCTTATCGGCCTTCTTCTTCCTTTCGGGTTTTGCCTTAGCTTTCTCGCGCTTTACACTCTCGTCTATCATTTTGTCCAGCTGCTCGTCGCTTATACCCTTTTCTGAATCTTCTGACCTCTTCCTGTCCATGTTATCAGTGGTGCTTTATCGAAAGAAGCGCCTGCGCTTTCTTCCATAGGAGCACATACGAAGAATATGTGCACTCAAAGCAATATTAACACTTTACATATTGAGTATTTATAAGTGTTCGGCCTTCTCGAGCCCTTCCAGGGCTGATTTTGTCCAGATGCAGAGCCTGCCCGCTTGGGCCCCGGGCGCAAGGTTCTCGACCGTGAGCCTGCTTACATGCACGGGCTCGAGACCCGGTATGTTGGTGCCCGCCTTGGCTATTCCGTTGTCGTCTGCGAAGATTAACAGTGGCCCTTTCCTTACTATCCTGCGCCTGTTCCTCATCTTGCCCCTTCCTGCGCGGCTCTTTGTCTCGGCTGTCCTTTCGAGCTCCTTTTCGAAACCGAGTCTCTTTAATGCCTCAAGGACATCCTTGGTCTTCTTCAGCGCCTGAATTTTGTCATCAACAACAAGGGGTATGTGCTTGACCCCTTCGGTAACGTGTCCCCTTTCGCTCACCATCTTGTCATTGGACGTGGCTGCGATTGCGGAACGCAATGCCTTCTCCCATTCCTTTGCATTGATTTTCTTTATCCACACCTTCCCTGCCTTTGGTGGGTGAGCCTTCCTTCCTTTGGTTGCCTGGGGCACGAACCTCGCCCTCATATGAAGGTGCCCTGAACCATGAATCCTCTTCATCCTTGCCATTTCTCTGTTCATCATTGAGTGCTTTATCCCCCTTCTTCCATGGTAATGGGCGGATGTTCTTTTGCCTGCCATTGGGTCTGCGCCATATGCCTGTCTTTTCTCTGACTGCTCAGAAAGTACGGCCCTCTTGATAAGGTCCGGCCTGACCGTTTCGGAGAATGCCCTGGCTATGGAAATCTCAGACTTCCTTGTACCATCGAGCCCGAACACAGGAATTTTCATAAAACCACTTAATGAAGTATCTTTTCGTTTATTTAAATGTTTGAGCCGCTTTGCGGCTGAAGAAATCAGAAAGTCAAATCAAAGACTATGTAAAACAAGTAATCACCTTCGCGGGTTTCGGTCACAAATTTCACGTAATCAGAACTGTCGTTGAGTTTATACCTGACCGTCGCTTTTAAGCTGCCGTGGCCATTGTTTTCACCGTACCCCAGGCCAACAAAATGACTGCTGTCCATATTTTGGTGTCATCCTGCAACTTTTGTAAATTGTCTCCAGGATGAAGTTATTGCCTCTTTTGTTGATGTCTGTTCCGTATCTCAACGGATTGATGAAATCAAGAAACTCGTCCTCGGTGAGGGTGTTATTCAGTGAACAGGCAGTTTGCGCCAAAGCAATCGCAGTCAGCACAGTTTTCAAGACTCTGCACCCTCTCATGGCCAAATCTTCCTGGTATTCATGTCTAGGGAGATTCCCCAGTACAGGATATGTAATGGCCCGGATGCCTTCTTAGTGATTTTTTGAATTTTCATACAAGTAGAAAACATCAAACTCTTTTAAGCTTTTGGAAATCGGAAATGGGGGAAGTAATATTTATATGCTTAATTGAATATACTGTAATAGTTGTTATGGTCAGTTGAGCCTGCCTATATAAATTGCCACCATACAAATTTGGGGCTCAGGGTGGGGTATGACCGTTAGCTAGTTCTAGCGGTCATAAGCAATGCCATGCAATTTGAGGTGACTATGGGAAAGAAAAAGGGCAAAAAGCCCGCGAAAGGGAAAAGCGCAAAGTCAAAAAAGCACGCAAAGAAGGAGAAGAAAGCAGAAGTTTCGGTGCAGCCCATGCAGGAAAGAAGGATAAAGCAGATAATAAGGCTTGCGGAAACCAACCTTGACGGGGAAAAGCCGGTCAGGACAGCCATAAGAAGCATACGCGGGGTCTCGTTCATGCTCAGCAATGCCATAGCATCTGTAACGGGTTTTGGTGATAAGAATCTCGGACAGCTATCGGGGGAAGAGTATAAGAGGCTTGAAGATGTCATAGCCAATCCTGAGAAGCATAACATACCTGTGTGGTTGTTGAACAGGAGGGCAGACCCTATGACAGGAGAAGACAGGCATCTCACTGTTTCAAAGCTTGAATTTGCACACAAGATGGACATAAATGAGATGAAGAAACTCAAAACCTATAAGGGCGTAAGGCATGCAGTCGGGCTTACCGTAAGGGGACAAAGGACAAGATCCTCATTTAGAAGGGGCAGCATAGTGGGCGTAAAGAGGAAGAAGGGCAAGGGTTGATTCTATGAGAAGAATAAGAAGGAAATTCCAGAAGCCGAAAGCACCATGGGACACTGCGCGAATGAGCCAGGAAAAGATTCTTGTCAAAGAGTATGGCATAAGAAGAAAGAGAGAAATAAGGATGGCAGAAGAGATACTTAGAAGGTTCAGGCAGATGGCAAGGAATCTCATTGCGGTTGGGGATGAGGAAAAGAAAAGTGTTCTGATAGAAAAGCTCCAGAAGCTTGGTATGCTTGCTTCGGACAAGAAGGAGCTTGATGATGTTCTTGGGCTCACAGTAAACGATGTCCTGAACAGGAGGCTGCAGTCTGTTGTGTTCAGGAAAGGGCTTGCAAAGACACCGAAGGAAGCCAGGCAGTTTATTGTGCATGGCCATGTAAGCATAAACGACAGGAGGATACCATTCCCTTCATACATGGTGACGCTTGAAGAGGAGGGCAAAATCAGGCTTGCAAAGAAGCTAAAGTCCTGAGGTGATCATATGACCAAAAGTGCTCAGCAGTCGAAAGAGAAGTGGGGTATTGCGCACATATACTCTTCGGAGAACAACACAATTATACACATAACTGACATTACGGGAGCCGAAACATTGTCCATATGTTCAGGCGGGGTAGTCACCAACAGGGACAAGGACAAGGGAATGCCTTTCCCTGCAATGAATGCCGCAAAGAAGGCAGCGAACGATGCTCTGGCAAAGGGGATAACAGGCGTCCACCTGAAGATAAGGGCGCCGGGCGGACACAAAAAAAAGATGCCCGGGCAGGGTGCACAGCCGGCAATAAGGATGCTTGTGAGAACCGGACTGAGAATAGGAAAGGTAGAGGACGTAACGCCGATACCACATGATTCAACCCGCAAGAAGGGTGGCAGGAGAGGAAGGAGGGTATAATGGCCAAATCACATAAGCCTGTTAAAGGGAGCAGGGCATACTGGCCCAAGAAAAGGGCCAGTAGGATTTACAAGACATTCAGGAGCTATACGCCTACATCAGAGCCCGTGCCTCTTGCATTTGCGGGGTACAAGGCAGGCATGAGTAGGGTTATTTTTCTGGACAACCGCAAGGGCTCGAGGACAGAAGGCCAGGAAGTTTCGGTTCCCGTGACCGTTATTGACTGCCCGGCTCTCGTGGCATGCGGCATAAGGGTTTATCAGAAGACACCTTACGGAA
>JAFCEM010000044.1:0-5080 GCA_017609145.1 Candidatus Aenigmatarchaeota archaeon
TGCCCTTCTCCTCTGAAAATATGCGCTCAATCCTCTTGAACTTTTCCCTAAGCTTCCCAAGCCTCAATGAAAACTGCTCTTCGTAATCCTTCTTTGCATAATCCCTGTCGAATACCTGCATGAACAGCTTCCTGAGGTCTTCATACAAAGGTATGTGGCCAACAGGCGTCTCAATTGCCTCGAATTCATTGTGAACCCTGCCCTCCAACCATAGGAGCCAGACCTTCTTGTCCAGCTTTTCGTTCAGAAACCTGCCATCACTGCCTTTGAGGAAGTAGTTGACCAGGAATATCAGCGGTGGTTTTTGTAGCTTCCTGCCGAATTCAAGGTAATGCTCAAAATATCTGCCCATTGGTATTGACAGGAAATCGAGATTTGCCATTGGGTTGTGTACACGTTCGCCCTGTTTTCCAAGTATTGCAGCTGTTGTCTCCGACTCTATGCTCGCTGCCATGAGCACCCCATGCCCCCAGCCCAAGGACTGGGCAATCGGCACGGATGTGTCCGAGTCCCTTCCGCCGAATATGAACCCACTCACTGGCACGCCGTTGGGGTCTTCTGCTCTGTCATCAACGTTCTTAAGCTCTTTCAGCCTTATTGTGTATCTGGCATTCTTGTTAGCCGCAGGCACAGCATTTCCGTCCGGACCTTTCCTGCCTTTCTTCCATTCGCCTGAATAGTTCACGCCCTGTGCGGGTAGCTCCCTTCCCATTCCGAGCCAGTATGGCCTGCCGTCGTTTACTAGCAGATTCGAGAAGATAACCTCTCTGGGTGTTGTCAGGGCCCTATATATTACAGGGTCATCCTTCGGGTTGACGTTTTCTATTATGCCGAATATACCCTGCTCCATGTTGACTGCATGGACTGTGCCGTCTTTCCATTTTCTTATGAATGCTATGTCGTCTGCTATGATACTCTGTCCGGGAATCATGGCTGTTGATGTCTTTCCACAGGCGCTCGGAAAAGCACCGGTGAAGTAAGTCCTGCGTTTCCCGGGCCCGTGCACAGCCATGATGAACATGTGCTCTGTCATCCAACCCTCATCCGAGCCCTTCTTTATGGCCAGGCGCATTGCATGCTTCTTGAGCCCCAGGCTGTTGCCAGCGTACTGGTTATTGACGCTGTAAACAGTATTGGTCTGCATGTCTATGTATATGCGCCTTTTGTCAATATCGGCGCTGACGCCGTTCTCCAGCCTGCCGGCTGAGTGAAGGAAGAAGAAGAAATCGTCCGACCCCCTGAGCTTTTTGAACTGCCCGTAACCCTTCCTATAGAGTATGTCTTCACTGTGCGCGACATAGCTCGAATCGGTTATCTGCATGGCAGGGATTGAGAACACTGAGTGCACGGGTCCGAGGCAGAAGAACCTGACCAGCATCTCCTTTCCCTTCATACTGCCGTCAAGGAAGCCAAGCACTTCCTTCAGGCCTGCCTCCCTTTCAGTTGATTTTATATGCTTGCCTATCTCGGTGCCTGCAGGAAGCAGGAATTTCGTGTTTGCTTTGTCCCGGGCCTGGTCGAAGTAGCCGTCAAAATGAATCGTATGCCCATGCATGGCGAGCTTCTGCTCCTCGCCGGTTTTCAGCGCAAGCTGCCTCACATATTTAGAATCACTCTCAGAATCCGTGAGGACCGTCACTTTGTTCGGCTTGCAGAGCTTCACGGCATCCGTAACCTTCTTCAGAACGTGCCCGTTGCCTAGCGCTTCCAGTTTCTTCCTGCTTTCAGTGTCAAGCATCCAAAGCCCTAATATAAAAATAGCACATTAAGAAATAAAAGTTTATAAAATTAATTATTGGGGATGATTCTCTGCTTCTGAAAACGTATGCCATACTTGAATGTTCTGTTGACCAAGAGGAAGTACTGCATTCATGATACATTAATCTTTTATCGCTGTTGTCTAATGTTCACTTCTTCCCGTGCTTGAGTGCTGCCTGGGCAGCAGCCAATCGGGCAATCGGGACCCTGAAAGGGGAGCATGATACATAGGTAAGCCCTGCCTCGTGGCAGAACTCAACGCTCGAGGGCTCACCGCCATGCTCGCCGCATATGCCGATCTTGAGCTCCGGCCTGGTTTTCCTGCCCTTTTTGACAGCGGTCTTCACCAGCTGTCCCACACCGTCCCTGTCAAGCACCTGGAAGGGGTCCCTTTCAAGGACATTCCTTTCTATGTATTCGTTTATGAACTTTCCCGCATCGTCCCTTGAGAAACCGAAGGTTGTCTGCGTCAGGTCGTTGGTACCGAATGAGAAGAACTCTGCATATTCCGCGATTTTGTCCGCTGTGAGGCACGCCCTCGGCAGTTCCATCATCACCCCGACATGATAGCTGACCTTTGTGCCTTTTTTCTTCATCACTTCCTTTGCCTTGTTGTTAACGAGCTCTTTCATCACCTTCATCTCGTTCACGTGCCCGAGCACCGGAATCATGACTTCAGGCTTCACATCAACCCCGTCCTTCTTGAGCTCGCAGGCTGCCTCGAATATAGCCTGTACCTGCATCTCGTTTATCTCCGGATATACTATACCCAGTCTACATCCCCTGAACCCGAGCATGGGGTTGAACTCATGCAGGGAATCTATCTTCTCCTGGAGCCTCTCTACTGATATACCCATGTCCCTGGCCAGCTCCTTTATGTCCTTCTCCTCTTTCGGGAGGAACTCATGAAGTGGCGGATCGAGAAGCCTTATCGTCACAGGCAGGCCTTTCATTGCCTTGAGGATACCCCTGAAATCACCCCTCTGGTATGGCAGAAGCTTGGCAAGTGCCTTTTCCCTGCCTTCTTTATCATCGGCAAGTATCATTTCACGCACGGCCTTTATCCTTTCGCCCTCAAAGAACATATGCTCTGTTCTGCAAAGACCAATACCTTCTGCACCGAATTTCCTTGCGAACTCCGCATCATGCGGAGTGTCGGCATTCGTCCAGACACCGAGTTTCCTGAACTCATCCGCCCATTTCATGAGCGTACCGAAATCTCCCGTCATTGACGGCTCGACCAGAGGCATCTGCCCTTTCATGACCTCGCCTTTCCCGCCGTCAAGGGTAATCCAGTCACCCTCCTTTATTACCACACCACCTGCTTTGAACTCCTTCGCGTCCTCATCAACTGTGATGTCAGAACATCCTGCAACGCAGCACTTACCCATGCCCCGTGCTACAACAGCAGCGTGCGAGGTCATGCCACCGCGCGCGGTAAGTATGCCCTGCGCGGCATGCATACCCTCTATATCCTCGGGACTGGTCTCCGTCCTTACGAGAATGACCTTCTCTGAAGCCCGCATGGCTGCATCATCAGCCGTGAAAACAGCCTTGCCGACTGCAGCACCGGGCGATGCAGGCAGACCCTTCCCGATAATTTCCGCCTTCTCCTTCGCTTTTGGGTCAAGCTGTTTGTGGAGCAGCTGATCAAGCTGCCCGGGTTCTATCCTCAGCACGGCTTCCTTTCTGTCAATCAGCCCTTCATCAACCATATCAACCGCAATCTTCACCGCGGACTGTGCAGTCCTCTTTCCTGTCCTGGTCTGGAGCATGTAGAGCTTCCCCTTCTCTATGGTGAACTCGAAGTCTTGCATGTCCCTGTAGTGCTTCTCCAGTACGCTGTAAATCTTGATCAGCTCCTGGTAGCTCTTTGGAAGCTCTTTTTTCATCTCATCAATATGCTTCGGGGTCCTTATACCGGCGACAACATCCTCACCCTGGGCATTGATGAGGTATTCCCCGTAATGTTCCTTCTCTCCTGTTGCGGGATTCCTAGTGAAACCCACCCCGGTTGCAGAATCATTGCCCATGTTCCCAAAAACCATTACCTGTACATTCACCGCTGTCCCCAGGTCGTCAGGTATGTTGTTGAGCTTCCTGTATGCAATGGCCCGTTTGTTGTTCCATGAACTGAAAACAGCATCTATTGACATTCTGAGCTGCTTCTTTGGATCGTCCGGGAATTTCACGCCCTTTTCCCTGTCCACAAGTTTCTTGAACTGCTCGATGACATTTTTCCAGTCATCGGCCGAAAGCTCGGTGTCATAGTGGACTCCTTTGGCCTTCTTTGTATTATCCAGGATTTTCTCAAAGCCGGAGTGCTCCACTCCCAGCACAACATCCCCGAACATCTGTATGAACCTCCTGTAGGAATCGTAGGCAAACCTTTCATCACCTGTTTTCCTTGCCATGATCTGCACAGTCTGGTCGTTGAGCCCCAGATTTAGAACAGTGTCCATCATACCGGGCATTGATATCTTTGCACCCGAGCGTACTGAAACGAGAAGTGGATTCTCGCTATCGCCGAATCTCTTGCCCGTTTTTGCCTCGAGTTTTTTGATATTCTCTTCAATCTGCGATTCAAGCCCGGGAGCCCACTTCTTTCCCTGTTTGTAGAACTCTATGCAGGCTTCTGTAGTTATGGTAAACCCTGGCGGCACAGGCAAACCTATCTTTGTCATTTCACCAAGGTTCGCGCCCTTGCCGCCGAGAAGCGCCTTGTCCTTTGTATCGCCTTCGCCGAAAAAGTAGACCCATTTCTTCATATTAACTCAATAATTTGAGCCCAAATTATTTAAATGGCTATTTCTCTCCTTTCTTTTTTGACGTGAATCTGAAGAAATACAGGCCAATCCCCACAACGACTGCCGGGATTATCATCCACAGTGCTGCCTGCCACATGAAAGCCAGAAGAGTCAAGATAAACCCGATTGCTGCGAATATAAGTGCAGTGATAGTGTAAGCCATTTCACCGGCAGGCAGCAAAAGGTCAACCATGATGAAGCAGCCTACAAGAAAAAGCAATGCCTGCAACAAAAACCCGTAGGGAAGCAATCCGCCCGCTATAAGGATGCCTGCAATAAAGCCATTTATTACACTGTAAATCTGTGTCAGCGAGACATACTCTGTTTCCTGACTCATTTTCTCATCTCACCCGTACGATGCCGCGGCTGTCGACCCTTCAACAAATTCGACCTCAAAATGCTTTTTTATCTCGTTCCTGAAACCCATTATATAATTCCTGCACTGCTCAACGAAACCCCTTCTTGCTCTGTTGTAGAAAAGATAGGAATATATGTGCCATATCGGTTGCACCAAA
>JAFCEM010000044.1:5112-11137 GCA_017609145.1 Candidatus Aenigmatarchaeota archaeon
GTTATTATCCTACCGTGTATTGAAAGGCTGAAATTACCTATGTTGGTCTTTTTGTCCTTCTCTCCTATCAGCTTAAATATCACTCTCATTGTGGTGAACCTGCTCATTGATTTTTTTACCCACCACCTTGAATAGAATTTTATCGAGCTTCCCGCGATGTCCCAGTTTATCCTGTAGTTGTTGATGCCCGAAGTACTGACATGGAAAAAAGGCTTCAGGAGTGATGTAATCTGCTTGAAAACTCCCCACGGGTCCTTTCCCTGGTATTTTAGCCTGGCATACCTGTCAGGTGCGAGGCAATCATCCCTTATGACAATCCTACTCATAAGATTTTCCTCCGGCAACTAATTTATTTCTCCTTTTTGAGTTTGTTGCAGAATTCCTTCATCTTGTTCATGAAAAGGATTATCGAATGCCTGCATTCTTCCCCATATTCTTCTCTTTTTTTATGATAAAATACCCTGTGCCAGAATGTCCTGAGCATCTCGTAAAACAGCGACCTCTGCCAGACAGTGTCCTGGGGATATTCGCTTCTCATCAGGCCCTTCACAGCTATCTTTGCATTTCCCATTTCGCTTGAGCCCTCGCCGGAAAGGTCAAACCTCACATAAATATATGTGAAGAGGTCCATGTCCTTATGGACCCACCATCTCACCTTGAATTTGTCGCCCTTTTCTGTTTTACCCCAGCTGTAATCGGTTTCCTGAATATCGGAATCGGATACCCTGAAAACGGATTTTATAGTTTCATACAGCTCTTTGTATATGAGCTTGACATTCGGTCCGACGAAACGCATCTGGACTGTTCCAGGGTCTTCAGTGAAACAGTTGTCTTCCAGTACAAGCTTTGACCTTGCAAAAACCATAGTTTACACCACATCAGCGTTATTATATATATTTGGCAGGAATATTAATATAATTAGCGTGGTTGCATGTTTGGGTGGATAGGTTTTTTGGTTGGAATATTCTTCATACTGGTGGGGGGGTTTCTTGTGCTCTTTTTTCCGTCCACAGAAGAGCACCAGCCTGATACATTTGCCGTAACCGGCATCGTACTCGGACTTATTCTGATAATAGCAGGCGGTGTACTGATGTTTGTGGCCTGAACACACGCTAATCTTTTTTATTCTAAATCAGCAAATATTAAATGTTATTCTTTTGGGGTTCGGGTATGGCAAAACTCAAGCAGCTCACACCGTATGAGAAGGAAACGCTCAGACAGGAGCTTGAAAAAGAGGAGCCTGGAATAACCAAAAAGCTAGATGCATGCAACCATGTCGTTGACGTGCTTCACGAACGTGAAAAACCATATACAGGAGAGATGGTTTACGGTGGACCCCTGGAAATGGAAATAATTCTTGATTTCACCGGAAACAGAGGCTCGGGGTCCAACATATACCACAGCTTCATATACCAAATGCCGAAGTGGAGGTACACCGTAAAAAAGGTGGACGAATCCATTGTGGTCTCGCCTGCTTACACCGAATACTACGAGCGCACCCTTGCACAGAGGGAAAAACTTGAGGCAGCAATCAAAACGGGGCTTGCATCAGCAGCCCAAGCCGTTGCGGATTACGAACTCATGAAGCATGACTACAGGAGATACAAAGAGGTTCTTGACTATTTCAAGACAGCAACAAAAGAGGGTGACGAGCATGTACTCAGAAACCTTTTCATAGACAGGGTAGATGCCTATACAGGTGAGGGCTATTCGATGGTCACAATGGCAAAGAGATGGCCCACCATAATAACCGACTTCATAAGGATGAAGAGTGAGTGGACGGACATAGACAAGATAAGAAGGGAGCTGGACGTTTCGCAGGCAGAAGCAACCGTCCTTAAAACAAAAAATCAGCTGTACAAGGAATGGAAGGTTGTTTTCGAGCCCGACCTCAAAGAGAGATTCGCAAGGATAGAAACAATGATGAATGCAAGAAAAAAATCCATGGACGAGTACAAAAACTGGCTGAAACCATACATCGCAAAATACACCTCAATAAAGGATGCGGGTGTAAAAAATCCCGCGCATTTCGTTTCCAATGCCTATGTTACACCGGGATTCGGCCAGTCAGAAGCCGTGACCAGCACAAAATTATGGGTATGGAAGTCCTTCCCGCCCACAGAAGCCCACAAACCCGAAATGAGATACAAGGCAAAAGGTGAGTGGAGGATAGACCCGTATGATGATGTGGTAAAGAAATGGCAGAGAAGAATAGAGTACAAATATAATGTCGTGTTCACAGAAGATAACGTGCGAAGTATACTTAAGGATGCCAAGACAAAGCCACCTGACAGCGATGTCAGCATGATGGACCCTGACGACCTTTACTACATATTGTTTGACATGAATTTTATACTCGGACTGCTTAAGACCCCGCCTCCGGAGGGTATTGAAATAGACAATCTCATGGTCGCGCCCATGAAGGCCTGGATAATGTCCCAGAACGGGATTCTTATACATATCCTGGAGATAAATGCAAGGGAGGCTGCAATCGAGCACTACATAAATGAAATAATAGGCGCCAGGGAAATCGAAGAAGAAACGCTCGAGCGCATAGAAAAGGAATTCTCCGGAAAGGAAGAAACCGAAAAGAAGCCGCGCTTTGCGGGAGCAAGATCGGCAAAAAGAAGAATTGGCAATGCTCTAAAGAGGTTTGCCAGGTTATTCGTAAAACCCGGACCCTATGAGCCAATATTCTTCGAAAGGGTCAGCAAGATGTATTTCAGGGCATCTGGACAGTATTACGTGCAGACGCTGAACTTTTTGAAAAAGAAAATGGAAATCGAGTAAGTATGCCTTACAAGGTTGGTGTTACGTCGGGTTTGTATACTGTAGCAAGGGGAGCAGAACTCGCTACAACAGTAAGGAAGATCGGATATGCACTTACAAGAGGAACGTCCGTGATAGAGATATCTGCTGACGTGCCGCATGAAGTCACGGAAACAGAGGGAGAGGAGATAAGGCATATCGCAAAGAAGCAGGGAATCGACCTGCTCTTCCACGGATCACTGACAATTCCCATGTGCATGCCCGAGCGTGGGGAATGGAGAGACGCCCAGGACCACATGGAAAAATCATTCCGTTCCGCTGTCTTTTCAGGGTGCAAGTATGTTCTTTTCCATGCCTGCCTCAACATCTGGCTTGAGCTGATGACTTATGCTGGAAGAAAGCTGACAATGTCTTTCTGTGATCACAAGGGCAGGTTCATAAAAGAGATACTCAAGGAAAACAAGGATCTCAGGGAATGGTTCGTGGAGAAGAAAGCGGATGACTACGTAAGGGACATACTTGTGACTGAAGAGATCAACCAGATAAGCAGCAAGCACCGGGTAGAGCAACTCAAGATGGAGAGGGAAATATCGGAAATCAACGCCAAGGCTATGTCAGGGGAGATTTCAAAGGAAAAGGCCTTTGAAATTATAAACAAAAAACACGATGAGCTCGCCAAGATCCACAATGACCTGATAAAGGATACCGTAAGGGAGAAACTGAGGAAGGGAAAGAAATGGGACACTGAAGAACTGAGAACCGTAGTTGGTGTCATAGACGGCTATCATATAATGGCCCATTATATGTTCTACACCAAGGATCCAATATGGACAAAAATGGCCAATATATACAAAATAGACGTAAACTACTCGGACAAAAACTGGGTAGACAAGGAATGGGAGAAGGCTGAACATAAAAACGACAGGGAATTCAAGGAGTTTTACTATGCTGTTGTGGGAGCAAAATTTTTGGAAGGGCACCTGGAAAAGCTTCTTGACTGGGTTGATAACGATCTTCCGAATGACCTGAAGGATCCGGAACTGAGAAAGATTGCAAAGAACATGAAAATAACCATAGAGATTCCTGATGCAAGGGACGCCACTCATGCAGGGTTGCACCTGCTCTGGAGACCCAAGCAGATATACGCAGCAATCAAGACCATAAGGAGGACTCTGAATACCGACAGGATATGGATGACCATGGATTTTGAACATGTCGCAACACAGGGTCTTGATCCAATCAAAGAAATGGAAGAGACAACAGATGACATCACCGATTTTGGTGAATACGTGCTGTCGGTGCATTCCAATGCCCCGAATCCCATGCACGCGCATGAGCCGCTTGAACTCGGGGATGTAAGGGTATACAAGCTTAACTGGTTTTTGAGCAGAACAGGGTTTGGAAAGAATAATACAGGATATCTCATATATGAGCGTGGTGGAGGGGAAGACCCCTTCAAGAAGGCTATTGCGGTACTGCGACTTGTGGCGCAGTCACTTGAAAAGAATACGCATCCTGATGAGCTGCCGGAGGAGTTTTTTGGCATGAAGGGTCCTGTCGCAGGGGATTTCAGCAGGCAGAGCCAGATAATCAGGGATCATGCATGGGAGCCAATAAAGGACCTGCTGGAGATGCCGGAAGAGGAATGGACCATGCTCTCGCAGGCAGCGATAAAGAAAGGCAAGAAGCCCGAATTCTGGAAGAAGGGAGAATTCAGGTGAACGTGGTTTCCCAAAAGTGGGAAAAATGGCCTAACTTTTTTAATTCAGCAATCCAAAAATCTTATAATGCACAGGATTTGGGTTGTAAACATGAGTTAACTTTATAAACCCATGAAAGTCATTATTTATCAGTGATAAATTATGGCAGAAAAAGGTAAAAAGAAAAATAGTACAGAAAAAGAGGTAAAAAAAATCTTGAAAGGCAAAAAGACCAGAGAAAAGGGGCTCGACAAGAAAAAGCGTATACAGGTTCTGAAAAAGTTCACAAAAGAGGCCCTTAAGAAGTACGGTCCGGTTATCAGGTCAATAGTTCTTTTCGGTTCAACTGCAAGGCAGGAATTCAAGGGTGAGTCTGACATAGACGTTTTCGTGATTATAGATGATACAAAAACCAAGATTTCTCCGTCCATGAAAGAGAAAATGGAAGATGATATGGAAAGGATGGCAAAAAAATGCAACAGACTGTTGTCAGTCCAGCAGCCCTATCTTCTTACAGAATTCTGGGGTCTTGTAAGGATAGGTCACCCAATAATATTCAACTTCATAAGGGAAGGTGTTCCTATCTACGACAAGGACATATTCCTTCCGATAAAAAGGCTTCTGCAGATGGGTGAAATAAAGCCATCCAAAGAAGCTGTTGAGAAGTTCATAGAGCGCGGCCCTAAGAGGATTAAAAGGGTGGAAAGCGCCAAGCTGTATATGGTTGTCGAGGACTGCTACTATGCGATGCTTGAGTCGGCACAGGCCGTGCTGATGTTCCTCGGTAAGAATCCGCCCAAGCCTTCGGACGCACCGGAAGCATTAAGGACATTGACAAAGATGAAGCTGCTCGAAGAGAAGTATATCAAATACCTTGGAGATATTCTTGACGTAAGGAAGAATGTTGAACACAAGAAGACCAAAAAAATCTCCGGTCAGGAGCTTGATGAGTGGATAGCAAAGACCAAAAAATTCGTAAAGAAGATGCAGGAACTTATAGTAAAGATAGAGGTGCTTAAAAGAGAAAACATGATAGAGAAATCCTATTCTATCATGGTTGAGACTACACTCACACTTCTGAAAGCCTTCAAAAAAATGCCCAAGAAAAAGGAAAGTATTGGTAAAGCCTTTGAAACACATCTCGTAAAGCCTGGTATAATAGACAAAAAATATCTTATGGTTCTTGATGAGCTTGAAAAAATGAGGAACATTTCAAAACAGGGCAAGATAATGGAGCTCCCAAAACAAAAAATACTCATGCACAGGGAATATGTCAGGAAATTCATAAGGGAAGCCGGCAAGGCACTGAAATCAAAGGCACGCAACAAAGACCAGTAATTGTTTCATTTGTATTAATTGTTTCAATAAATGTTTTTTAAATTTAACTAACAAAATTAATGCATGAAACAATTATATTTTTGTATTCTTTTGATGCCACTTATAGTCATGTTTATGGCGGGTTCTGCCAGGGCCATAGAACTGGAGTATTACGGCATACAAGATCTGATAAACAACGACATGACAACGGATACTGTTTTGGGATTGCAGTTTGAAGA
>JAFCEM010000002.1 GCA_017609145.1 Candidatus Aenigmatarchaeota archaeon
CGACGACCATTGGTATGCCGTTTCTCTCAGCAAACTCAAATGCTTTTTTGTTTGCCGAACTAAAAAGCGTCCTTGAGTTGTACACTTCAATTGCATCAATATACTTCAATATTTTCTGCATGTTTTCACCAACACCGGACCTGAGAATATCAAATGGGTGGGGGACTATTATGAACCCTCCCTGTTTCCTGATTTCCCTGCAGGTTTCCAGAAGCCCCATATGCTTGTCTATATCCTTTTTTATACCAAAACCAATTATCTCTCCATCCGTTGTTTTGATTTCTTCTCCGGGGATAACCAGCAGGCCTGTTTCTTTTGCTTTTGATGCTGTTTCGAGTGCTCCCACAACCGTGTTGTGGTCAACAACTCCAACTACATCCAGACCCCGTGCCATTGCTGTACTTATCAATTCCTCAGGAGATGTGTCACTGTCACCCGAGTGGTACGTATGGACGTGCAAATCTGCTTTCATAATATCACCAGTCACGAAACTTGAGTTCCGGGTTTCCTATGAGCTTGTCGCGTATGCCGGATGCCACACCGAAAAGGTAGGCAAGTATTATCACTGGCATGAGGCACAACCCGGTCATGTGCATATGGTATTTTTTCCTGCTTAACTTGCGTGGAGCAAACTTTATATTCACGAGAGTGATAGCCGGTATCAGAAAAAGTAGTGCGATACCTGTAAGGATGTTCGCTAATGGTGTAGTCAAAACAAAAATGAGTAGAAGTGCCAGCACAAGGAATCCGGGATAAAAGGAGAATGCCGCGTGTTTTGATGCAAGATATACCCTCTTGTGTTTAAGTGCACAGAAAAGCGTGCCCTTGCCATATCTTTTCTTTGCCCTGAAAAATTCACCAAGTGTCTCGGGCTCTATCACCCTAGCGCATGCACGTGGCTCATATTTTATCCTGTATCCGAGCCTGTACATCCTCGCGACAAAATCCCCATCCTCGAGGACTGTTGGTATAAATCCTCCTGTTCTTTCAAAGTCTGACTTTCTAATCAGCATGCATGAACCCCTTATAGAGAGTATGCTTCCCAGGTTCATCTGGCTCTTGAGCCATGTCTGGTGGGTGCGCTGCTCAAGATGCGATATCTTTGCAACGGGCATGTGCTGGTTGCTGCCTATATACTCAGGCACCACCATACTCGTTTTCGGATCTTCTGATCTGTAGTGATAGAATGAAGAAACCAGTTTGCTTAGTGTATCTCTCTCAAGCATAGTGTCGGAATCAAGAAAAAGTAGGAATTCGCCATTTGCTTCTTTTGCTCCTTTATTAAGTGCATTTCCCTTACCACCTCTCTGCATATTCTGAATGACCTTTGCGCCGTATCTTTTTGCTATTTCCGATGTTCTGTCGTCAGAGTCATTGATCACTATGATTTCTTTTTTGGGGTAATCGCTTTTGATGATCGAATCCAGTGTCTTGCCTATTGTTACCTCTGATTTATATGCCGGCACGACGACCGAAACCAGTGGTGTTTTTTTGGTTATTGGTATCTCCTTTCCATTGATGCTTTTCTCAAATCTCTGGGAGAGCACGTAAAAACTCAATGATATAAAAATTACTACAACAATGATTATGAGCAGCATATAAATAGTTGCGGCATAGTCTTAAATAAATCGCAACCTGCTGGTTGGGTGTGTTTTATGAAGATAGGTGTATTCACGGAGACCTTCCTTCCGAACATAGACGGTGTTGTTGTTTCAGTCCTCAATATGAACAGATTTTTGATTAAGCAGGGACATGAGGTTTGTGTCTTTACGGTAGGTAAGGGCCCGCATGTTGTTGACGGTTATGATGTATTCAGGGCAAGGGGTCTTTCGGTTCTTTCGTACAAGTGTTACCAGCTTGGGGTGCCATCACTAAGGATTATTGAACATGTGGCAGGGACCGGGATTGATGTCCTTCATACCAGGGGACCGTTCACAATGGGCCTGATGGCAAAGCACATATCACGTCTTATGAATCTCCCTCTCATCGGCACCTTCGACACCCCCATACAAGAATATGTACACTACCTTCCTGTTGCAGGGAGAATCGGTGCGACAAAGGAAGTGCTATCCAGACTCGCAGTTAAATATGCTGTGTGGTACTACAATGGATGTGACATTGTAACTACACCATCAGAAACCGTGAAAAGGCAGCTCATTAAGATGGGTTGCAAAAAGAGAGTGGTGGCGCTTAGTAATGGTGTTGATATCAGAAGATATAATCCAGATAACTACTCAAATACTATAAGGAATGGATTTTGCAGACCGGATGAACACATGATACTTCATGTGGGCAGGATCACAAAAGAGAAGCGTGTTGACATGCTTCTGGTAATGGCGAAACATCTAATGGAAAGGAAGGTTAAATTCAGGCTCATAATTGTCGGTAAGGGGCCAGCCCTAAAGGAACTTACTGAAGCTTCCAAGAATATGGGCCTTTCAGAGTACGTCACATTTACAGGATTCGTCGCTGACGAGGAACTGCCGAAATACTATGCAACTGCCGATGTTTTTGTCACGGCATCGCCTGTGGAAACCCAGGGTATAGTATTGCTCGAAGCGCTGGCATCCGGCACGCCTATTGTTGGTGCACGTGCAGGCGCAATACCGGAGCTGGTAGAAAACAAAAAAAATGGTCTTCTTTTCAGGATGGGTGATGCCAAAGACGCAGGAGAAAAAATTGCATGGATATTCGAAGATGATGGCCTCAGAAAAAGGCTCTCGGGAAATGCAAAAGAATCCGTTGCTGAACATTCACTTGAGAATGTCTGCAAAAAGCTTGAAAAGATTTACGAAGAAATGATAAAGTGATTACATGTCAGATTCTTACTGGTCAGATATATGGAAAGGTGTGGAAAGGGTGAATTTTGACGTTAACAAACCCCCGTACACATGGAACATGTATGAGCATCTTCTCAAAGACTACGATCTGAAGGGTAAAAAGGTTCTTGAGTTTGGATGCGGCACCGGCATAAATTCTACCATAATGGTAGCGAGGGGTGCAAGGATGGTCTTCTTTGACAGCTCCAAAAGCGCGCTGGAGCTTGTAAGGAAGAACCTTGAAAGGCTTTCCTTGGATGCGGAACTTGTCCATGGGGACGTATTCGATTCGGATTTTAATGGGGAATTCGACCTCGTCCATTCTGAGGGTCTAGTGGAGCACTTTTTAGAGCCCAGAAGGCAAGAGATAGTGGATATTCACGCAAGGGCTGCGAAGAAGGGGGGTGAGGTTTTGATCATAGTTCCCCATAGGAAATGCGCACCATACAGGATTGGAAAGTACATTGCAACAAAAACGGGTACGTGGCTGTATGGGAACGAGTATCCATATACAAAAAAGGAGTTGAAGGAGAGAATGAGGAGAGCCGGACTCAGGCCTGGGAACATAATAGGCGGGGAAACCCTATTCTCGTTGTTTTTCATGTTCTCACCGATAGCTATGCTCTCGAGCAGGTTGGTGCGGCTCGGGCTCACACAACCAATGTCCAAGAATATAAGCAGGCTGAATTATAACAACTATGTAGCCAACAAATGGGGCAGGAACATCGGTTGTGTGGGCAGGAAGTTGTAAATTTAAGAAATGAGCACAAATATTGACTATGAGCGCTGACAGGATTCTTGACATTGCCAAGAGGAGGGGGTTCTTCTGGCAGAGCTCCCAGATATACGGGGGCATAGCGGGTTTCTACGACTATGCGCATCTGGGCACGATGCTGAAAAGGAAATGGGAAAGTGTCTGGAGGGGGTTCTTCCTTTCACTGGATGACAACTTCTACGAGATATCACCCTCTGTGATAATGCCCAAGAATGTATTCGTTGCTTCCGGGCATCTTGAGTCGTTCGTCGATCCGATAGTAAAGTGTGTGAAATGTAAGAATGTGGAAAGGGCGGATCACCTGCTTGAGACTCAACTCAAACAGAATTTTGAGGGTATCTCGATAGAAGATATAGAAAAGCTAATCAAGAAGCACAACATAAGGTGCCCGAAGTGTAGGGGTGAGCTCAGGGAAATTGGAGAGTTGAATATGATGTTCCCTATTGAAGTGGGCACAAGCGATGCTGCCGAAGCCTATTTGACAGGCGAAACCGCACAGGGTGCCTATGTAAACTTCAAACTTGAATTTGATTGCCTCAGAAAGAGGCTACCTATGGGGCTTGCTGTTGTTGGCAAGGCATTCAGGAATGAGATAGCACCGAGGAATATGCTCATTAGGATGAGGGAGTTCTCGCAGGCAGAGCTCCAGATATTCTTCGACCCGAAGAAAATCAACCAGCACCCGGATTTCAGGAAGGTGTCAAAATACAAGCTCAGGTTGTTCCCTGTGAAGAACAGAAAGAAGAATAAAATCAACGAAGTATCATGTAGTGATGTTGTGAAGAAGCTTAAGCTGCCCAAGTTCTATGTTTACCATATGGCCAAGGTCCAGCAGTTCTACCTTGACCTATTGAAGCTGCCGCACAAAAAGTTCAGATTCAGGCAGCTCAGTGACGAGGAGAAGGCATTCTATAATAAATATCACTGGGATGTTGAGCTTGATATTGAGAGCGTCGGTGGTTTTAAGGAGGTTGCTGGTGTGCACTACAGGACAGACCACGACCTGAAAGGCCATCAGGAGATTTCAAACCAGAACATGGAAGTCAGCGCTGATGGTAGGAAGTTCATACCACACGTGCTTGAGCTTAGTTTTGGTGTGGACAGGAACGTCTATGCCCTGCTTGACCTGGCCTACGAGAAGGAGAAGGGTGTCAGGGACGTTCTCAGGTTCCCGCGGATGGTCTCCACCTTCGACGCTGCTGTTTTCCCGCTTGTGAACAAGGACGGGCTTCCGGAAAAGTCAAGGGAACTGCAGTGCCTTCTGGTGGATAACGGGCTTAAGGTTTTCTATGACGCCTCAGGCAGCATAGGCAGAAGATACAGGCGTGTTGATGAGATAGGTGTTGCTGCATCATTCACATGCGACCATCAAACGCTTAAGGATAACACCATAACCCTGCGCGACCGCGACAGCATGAAGCAGGTAAGAATTAAGCTCTGGGACGCTCCGAACGTGCTAAAGAGGTTCCTCAGAGGTGAAGAGCTGCCGAAACTCGGCAAGCCCTTTAAATAACGAACTGCAGCGCCACAAAGATTATGTAAATTATTATAAGTATAATTGCTTCCATGGGTGTTTTTTTCCATTCGGTTCTCATGAATATAAGGAGCGCGCCCGTTATTATCAGCATTATTGGTATGTTTACCAGTATCATGGATGTTGTGACCGGTGCAACAACAACAAGCGATGATATCCCTAGTATCATGAGATTGAAGATGTTGCTGCCTATTATGTTGCCAAGTGATATGCCTCTCATGCGCTTGCGTGCCGCAACAACTGATGTGGCAAGCTCCGGTAATGATGTGCCTACTGCTATTATTATCAGTGATATGAAAAGCTCCGACACACCGAACCATTTCGCTATCTCCACTGTTGAGGTAACTATAATGTTGGCACCAATGATTACACCAATACCTCCAATTAGGCAGAACAGTAGGTATTTTATTTCACACCATTTCCTTATTTGTTTTTTACCAGAAGCCCCTATTTCACTTTTCCTTGATCTGACAAGCCACACCATATAGATTAACGCCAGTGCTATCAAAACCACACCCTCAAACCAGAACATGCCACCAAGAATGAGAAATGCGCCAAGAATGCTAAAACCAAACATGAAATATCCCTGCCTGAGGTACTCCCTCTTTGTAATGAATGGTGTAGTGAGGGCTGCCAAACCGAGCACCAAACCGATATTCGTTATGTTCGAGCCTATGATGGTGCCTGTTGAGATGCTTGCGACACCACTGAAAGCTGATGTTATACACACCGCCAGCTCAGGCAGTGAGGTTGCTATTGCAACAAGCGTTATGCCTATCACAAGCTCTGACACACCCAGTGCCCGGGCAATCCGTGAGGCATAGTTCGTAATTATGTCTGCTCCCTTCAGCAGCAGGAAAAGCCCGAAGATGAAGAGCAGGATGTACAAAAACTGTATCATTTCTTCCCCCTGTGCTCAGAAAAGAGCATCTTTGCCTGGACAATGATAAATACCGAGATTGATATTGCTATTACCCTGAGCCAGTCCCATATATCCAGAGCAGTTGTTCCGAATGCCGGTTGCAGTGCTGGAAGATATATCACCAGCAGCTGCAAGAGTATGGATGACATTATAGCGAGTATGAGCTTCCTGTTTGAGAAGAACCCTGTACTGAAAATTGAATGCTTAGATGAGCGGCAGTTGAGCACATTGAATATCTGGAACATCACTAATATTGTGAATGCCATTGTCCTCGCTTTCACAACACCGAATGGCAGCTCCGCTGCAAAGATATAGAGCGTCCCTATGCACATTATTATCCCTACACCGAATATGAATATCAGGGTATTCCAATTGAGTATATTCTCCTTCGGGTCTCTGGGTGGTATCTTCATTATATCAGGCTGCGGCGGCTCTGTGCCCAGTGCCAATGCAGGCAGACCATCAGTGACGAGGTTTATCCAGAGTATCTGCACTGCTATTATTGGGAGCACGAAAACTCCGGTCTGTGGGTCAATAAAGCTTATCAGCATAGCAATGAAAACAACAAGAACTTCCCCGAGATTGCTCGAGAGCAGATATATTATGAAGTTTTTTATGTTATCATAAATGCTTCTCCCGTTCCTCACGGCGCTGACTATGCTGCTGAAATGGTCATCAACGAGTATCATGTCAGAGGCCTCCTTGGCGACATCAGTACCCGTTACTCCCATTGATATTCCTATGTCCGCCTTTTTGATTGCTGGTGCATCATTAATCCCGTCTCCTGTCATTGCTATGATATGTCCTTTCTTCTTGAATGCGTCCACTATCCTTACTTTGTGTTCGGGGTTGACCCTTGCATATACTGTAATCTCTTCCACCCTCTTCCTCAGTTCGGTTTCCGAGAGCGAATCCATCTCAGGACCAGTAATGACGTGCCCATCGTTCTTCATCATATCCAACTGTTTTGCTATTGCAACAGCAGTATTCCTGTGATCGCCGGTTATCATGACCACCTTAATCCCAGCCTGCTTGCATAGCGCTATGTCCTCTTTAACTCCCTCTCTAGGTGCATCAAACATGCCTGCAAGACCGAGGAATGTGAGTCCGCTCTCAATCTCCTTTTCTGTGCTGAAGCCGGTCCCTTCCTTATATGCGATGCCAAGTACGCGAAGCGCTTCCTTTGCCATCTCCTGGTTTATTTTTAATATCTTTCTCTTTTCTCTCTCAGTTAAGGGGAGCACCTTGTTTCCCGTGCAAATTTTTGTACAGCGCTTCAGTAATATCTCCGGAGCGCCCTTGGAGCAGACAAGTTGTTTTTTACCGATGGAATGGATAGTTGACATCATCTTTCTCTCAGACGTAAACGGAACCTCGTTCTTCTTGGGATATTTGTTGTTTATGTTCTCCTGTTTTATGCCTGCCTTGGCAGCTGCCACAAGAAAAGCACCTTCTGTTGGGTCGCCTATAATATGCCATTTACCGTCCTTCTCAAGCGTTGTATTATTGCAGAGAACGCCTATCTTCAGAAGCTGCTTAAGTATGACGTTCTTCTCTGGCCTGATTGGACTCCCCTCATGGAAAAATTTGCCCTTTGTGTTGTAGCCGCTTCCTTTAATCCTTATTATCTTGTTGTCAAGCCAAATCTTGGATATGGTCATCTCATCCCTGGTCAGTGTTCCTGTCTTGTCAGCACATATCACGGTCGTACATCCTAATGTCTCGACTGCGGGAAGCATCCTTACGAGCGCGTTCTCTTTCGAGAGTTTCTGCAGGCCTATTGTTAATGTTATTGTCACGACAGCGGGCAGGCCCTCTGGTATTGCGGCTACCGCAAGGGCCACGCCTGTTATGAACATATCAATAATAGGATTGCCGCGGAGCACCCCCATTATTGATACGACAGCGCATATTACCAGAATCAGTATGCCGAGTTTTTTGCCAAAGGCGTCCAGTCTTCTTTGAAGTGGGGTATGTTTCTCCTCTGCTGATTCTATCATCTGTGCTATGTGTCCCATCTGGGTCTTCATGCCTGTTTCAGTGACAACACCCACACCCCTCCCAAAGGTTACAATAGTACCCATGAATGCCATATTCTTCATTTCTGGTATGCTCTCTGTTCTTACAGTGTCGGTGTCTTTCAGGACAGGCATCGATTCTCCGGTCAGTGATGCCTCGTTTATCTTCAGGTTCATGGCCTCTATTATTCTCATATCAGCTGCAACCTTGTCGCCCTCCTTGAGGAAGACAATATCACCCGGAACAAGGGTCTTGCTTGGTGTTTTGAGTTTCTTGCCGCCACGCATAACAACAACCTCCGGAGAGGCGAGTCTTTTCAGGGCTTCTATGGTTTTCTCTGCCTTGTATTCCTGCACGAACCCAAAAATAGCATTGAGTATCACTATTGTAGTAATAACAACCGTATCAATGAGATTGTCTATAAGCAGTGATATAACTGCAGCTATGATAAGTATGATGATAAGAAAACTCTTGAACTGCCGCAGAAATATCATAAGAGGGCCTCGTTTTTTCTTCTTTGTAAGTTCATTGGGTCCGAATCTGGCAAGCCTTTTGCCGACCTCGGATGAGCTAAGACCTTTACTGATGTTAGAGCCCATTGCTTTCAGAACATCACTGCTCCGAAGCGACTGCCATTTTTCAGTCTTCTTCTTGGGTGTTGTAGGGATTGGCGACCTCCTGCTCATAAGAATATATTATCTGTTCTGTATTATTAATCCAAACAGGTAAAAATCAACCTTTCTTTTCGGTCTTCAGTTTAATTATAGCCTGTGCAAGATCGCCTTCAGATTCCTCGAGTGCATTCCTGGCCTCATCTTCTGAGGCGCCCGTTCTGTCCATAACAACCCTGACATCATCTTCATTACTTTCGTTTTCCGGAGATTCTGGCTCTCTCTCAGAAACATCACCCACAATCTGAAAAGTGTCCTGCCCCCCCACATTCACTTTGGTGACTTGTGGGTTAGATATAACAATCTCTTTATCAGCACTTTTTATTATCACTTCTTCTGCATCTATCTGGTCCATCTTCATACCCATTCTTCTCATTGCACGTTCCATTTGCCGTGGATTAATCTTCATACATATCTCCTATATTTTGATATGTAAGAATAAGCTATAAATAGGTTCTCAAATCGTTGTTTTTCAAAAAACATAATCCAGTTGGTTTTGTGTTTTTATTGCTTTGAATGCATCTTTAAATTATGGTTGAGTTTCAGTTACTTGATGTAGATTATGTTAATGTTAATGGAAAACCAATCATAAGGATTTTCGGCAAGACCGAGGATGGAGAAAGCGTCTGTGCCTTTTATGAGAACTTTGTTCCATATTTTTATGCGGAAGATGGTGCAGACAGGGTTCTTGAGGGCGAACCACAGGTGATAGAAATGGAGAGGGTCACCAAAAAAATGGTGATGGGCTATAACGTGACCAAGCAGCTTTACAAAATAAAAATAAAGGATCCCTCGAAGACCCCGGAACTTCGTGAAAGGCTGTCCGCCAGCGGAATAAAGACATATGAAGCGGACATACTCTTCAAGTATCGCTTTTTGACTGACCTTGATATGCAATGCCTTGGGTGGATAAGAACGAACGTGGATAATGGCGCGGCAACGAATACCGTCTCTGTTGATAAGAAAATAGAGCTCAAGGATATGGAAAAGTTGGATAAGGAAAAGGATGCCCCGCTAAAAATTATGGCATTTGACATAGAATGTATAGCTATGGAAGCCGGGAATGTACCGGATTCAAAGACGGATCCCATAATTCTAATATCAGTAGTATTCAGTGAACCATACAAGGGCCAGAAATCAATGGTTCTGGGCACCAGAACTGGTAGGGGAGTTAATCCCTACACATCGGAAAAGGAAATGCTTGAGGGTTTTGTTAATATAATAAATGAATACGACCCGGATATAATAACCGGTTACAATGTTAACAATTTTGATATACCTTATGTTGTTGAAAGAATGAGACAAAATAAGGTAAAGCCGGTTTTTGGAAGATGCAATGAAAAACAAGTTATGGCCAGAAAGATTGGAAATAGATACAAGGTATCGATATCTGGCAGGATCATTGTTGACAGTTTTGAGTTGGTGAAAAAAGATTTTTCTCTGAAAAGATACGGGCTTGATTACGTGTCACAGAATCTGCTTAACGAAAAAAAGGTTGATGTAAAGCACTCGGAGATTGAAAGGTTATGGAAGGGTAGTACGGAAGAGTTTGAAAAATTGGTGAATTATTCCAGGGTTGATTCGGTGCTTGCAATGAATCTTGTACAGAAACTTAACTTAATTGATAAATACGTAGCTCTTTCAAAGATATCAGGCACCCTGTTACAGGATACGCTCAATATGGGTGAAACAACACGCATAGAGAATTTCCTTCTCAGAGAATTCAACAGACGCGGTTATGTATATTCCGGCAGACCTAACCAAAGCGAGGTTTCGAGAAGGGAGAAGAACAGGAGAAAGGAACTGAAGGGTGGATTCGTCCTGGAGCCCGAGAAAGGCCTGCACTCATCTGTGCTTGTTCTTGACTTCAAGAGCATGTATCCTTCAATAATAAGAAGTTTCAACATATGTCCCACGACCCTTTTAACGAACGAGTCCCAAGAGCCGCCTGAGGATGTAATAACAACCGTAGCGGGCACGAAATTCGTTTCAAAAAATGTTAAGGAAGGCATTATACCTCATGTGCTTGAAAAACTAATGAAGAAGAGGCAGGAGACCAAGCGCGCCCTGAAGAAAGAAAAGGATCCTGCAAAGAAAAAGAGTCTTCATGCGCGCCAATGGGCACTCAAAATACTGGCGAACGCCTTTTACGGGCATATGGGATATGTGAGGGCAAAAATATACAACTTGGATATAGCTAATACCATAACATCCAGCGGCAGGGATATAATACACAAAACAAAAACAGAGATCGAAAAGAAATATGGATATAAGGTTGTTTATGGTGATACGGATTCTGTAATGGTTAAAGTTGATAATGAAACTGACATGCAGAAAATCAGACAAATCGGTACAGAGATATCAAAACATATTACAGAAAAACTGCCGGGATACCTTGAACTTGAGTTTGAAAAGTTCTTTAAGCAGTTCCTTCCCTTAACCAAGAAAAGATATGTTGCATGGAAATTTGAGCCTGATGGTGATGGCTGGCAGGAAGGTATAGAAATGAAGGGGATAGAAACCGTGAGAAGGGACTGGTGTGACTTGGTATCTGAGACGCTCAGTGAGATTATAGAGATTATACTGAAGAAGGGTGATGTAAAAGGAGCTTTGGAATATTTCAAATCCGTGATCAAGAACCTTATGCGAAACAAAATTCCTACGGAAAAACTGGTCATAACAAAGACCATAACCAAGGCGCCTGGCAAGTATGAAGGTATACAACCACATATAGAAGCGGCAAAAAAAATTACAGCAAGGAATCCCAACGAAGCGCCTGGTATAGGCGACAGGATTGGCTATGTGATAATCAAAGGCACTGACATGCTTTCAAAGAGGGCGGAAGACCCGACCTTTGTCGCTGAAAGGGGGATTGAAATTGATCCAAAGTATTACATAGAGAATCAGTTGCTGCCTCCTATGGAAAGGATATTTTCTGTTCTCAGCATATCCAAGTCCGAGCTTCTCGGGAACGGGAAGCAAATGGGGCTCATGGAAGCCATCAATAATTACAACGAAACCAATCATATAAAGGTGCTCCCACGAACTGAGACCAATGGTTTTATATGCACCAAGTGCAGCAAATTCTATCCAAGGATACCTCTCGTAGGCACATGTGAATGTGGAGGGGAGCTTGCTTTTTCATCACCCAAAGGCATGGTCAAACAGGTCACATTATGAACTTCATGTGCATTCCGGTTAAGCTGGAATGAAAGACATGGTTTTTCCACACGCAACCAGGGGGTGTTTCCACATGAAATGTGTTACTTCACAGCAAATTCATTTCAGTATCATGCGAGCTTCTCCACATGAAATAAAGGGGTGTTAGGTGTGTGATATTCATATTACTTAATATTGCTTCATATACCAAAGAGTCCCAACAGGAATATGTTCATACCAGAGAAATAGAGTATTGTAGGTAATATAAGGAATCCCATTAAGTGTGTTCTCCTTATCCCCGAAAGAATTGCCAGAAGCCCTATGCAGGTTCCCACAAATGCCACAAGTATGCCTGTCGGTCCTGAGAACAGGAGTATGAGAGCAACAAGCAGAGCGATAACACACTTGTTTATGATATCGTAATTGAGTTTGCTTATTCTTCTTATCATAAATCTGCCTATCTTTATTGTCAAAAACGCAGAGACAAAGCATGCAATCACACCAACGCAAACAAGGAGTATTATGTCATGAATGGTTATGCTCTCAACTAGTTGTGATATAGCCCATGAAGCCCCTGAGCGGGTTTTCCCAAGCGTATAAAACACTATAAACGTGAAGAATATGTTGGCTGTGTTTATTCCCCCAAGGGCCGTAAGGAAGTCCTTTGTCTTTGCCTTAAATAACTGGGCTGCTATGACGCCTGCCTGGGCTGCACCAATACCGGGCAGAATTCCCGTTATCATGCCAGCGAACCAGCCCGCCAAGGAGCCCTTCAAATGGCTGGTATTGAGGTTCCTACATTCCTGTTGGGGTGGTATTCTGGTTTTGTTCACTGCGGTTATTAACAAGGCGCTAAAACCAAACAGACCGGTTAGTGCGGGAAAAAGTGCTGTTTCCGATGGCAATGTATTCAGGGTAACGAACCCGAACAATCCCGCAAGGAGAAAGACCAGGAAAGAAGCAAGCCTGTTTTTGTCGGATATGCACATCCATACAGCGATGAAGATAAGTATTGCATGTATAAAGGTGTGAAGAATTTCATAACCATTTGGTAGGATATAGAGAAGCAGAGGGAAGGTGAGGATTGTAAGCAGTGTCACACCCACACCACCACAAACGGTAAGGAATAGGGCTTCATATCCTCTTCCCTCCAGAAGAAGCTTGTGACTCGGCAGCACTGACAAACAGGAATCCGCTTCGGGTGCGCCGAACAATATTGTTGGTATGAAGTTCGTGAATGTGTTACTCAGTGCTGTTGATATTATAAAAACCAGAATACAGGAAGCCGGGAAGATTGCCATAAGTGGTGAAAAGGAAAGTATAATGATGAAAATGGTATTGGGGTGCAGGCCCGGTATCAGCCCTGTTATAGTGCCCATGGATACACCAAGGAAAAGAAAAAGCAGCATTTCAAGAAACATGTTATTTACCTAATTTTTTGGAATTTGGTTTCGTGTGACCAGAGATTCACCAGAGCTGTGGTTTCCCTGTCGCAGGATATTATATTCACACCCTTGTAGTTCTCGTTCCATGTATTCTTCTGCAGCAACCAGAACACGGTTGGAATGGGGTTTATAAGATGTGGGTCATTGGGAGGACGTATTTCATTTTTGTTTGGAGAAAGATGCCTCTTTCTGAGCCAGGAGATTGCCTTTTCCGGCGTGGCATCTTCAGTAGGGGAATAGAATAGTATATTTATTTTCGTGGTTTTCTTTGAGATGCCTATCCAGCATGGGTTATGGGGACAGGTTATTATCCTCCTGGACTTCTTGCTTGGTGTGGCCGGAGTAATTATAAAACCCACACTACCCATGGCCTCAATCTCCTGTGTCAGTTGTGCTGTAAGAATGATATTGATATCAATTCTTTCAGGTTTGTTGCTAAGGGGCACATCAGGCAGTACTACTTCCCTTGCAAACATCTTCCCTTCTTTCACAGAACCGGTGAGTCCTATCACATCATCAACCGCAACATGGTTGGTATTTTCGCCTTGTAGTATGACAGGAATCTCTCCTGTAGGGTCTTCCAATATCATACCGCTGGGGGTTAGCTCCCTGACCATTCCTATAACAGAAATCTCTGAGAAAGCAGACTTTGCATTGTTTATTGAAACCGCATTGAGCTTGGCTGACAACATTTCCTTGATGGTGTTGTATCTGGTCTTGTAATAATCAGTAAAATCCTGAACCCCCAGCTTGTTTTTTGTTTTGGTTTTTGTAACGCGTGCCGAAGGGGCGGATTCGTCGGTTTTGGTGAATACAATCTCATCCGACTGCCCTGCGCTATGTAGGAGCTGTCGCATCCTGTCTTCATTCAGGTTTTCAACAAGCTCGGGAGAGAGCAACACACCGGATTTCAGAAGCAGCCTGAGCATTTCCTTCTTGTCCATGGTTAGATTTGTGAGTAAAAAATTTAAGAGCATACCGAAACGTAAATAACTCGTAAATAACTAAAAGAGGGAGCGCTCCTGTAGTATTTTCTTGATCCTGCCTGTTATTGCTTTGTTTGAGGGTATTGTTATCTCCCTCGTTCTCCCGTACCTGCCCCTAGATATCACCCTTGCATTGATTACACCAAGCATGTCAAGTTCGGCCACAAGGTCTGATATCCTTCTTTGTGTGAGCGGCCTTATGGCACACTGTCTGCATATCTTTTCATAATACACGAAAACGTCTCCGGTCTGTATGTTCTGGTGGCCGTCTTCAGTAAGCTTGATTATGGCTGATAACACAGACTGTGACTGTCTTGGCTGGCTCTTAACTATTTCTTCAACCCTGTCCATATCCAGCCGTTCCTCTGCCATGTCAATATACTCGGTTCCTATCTTGAGTGCCCCGGACCTTTCCGCAATCTCACCAGCTATCCTCAGAAGGTCAAGCGCGCGGCGGGCGTCGCCGTGCTCCTGCGCGGCAAGGGCAGAACACTTAGATAAAACCCCCTCTTCAAGCACATTCTCGTTGAAGGCATCCAGTGCCCGCTCCCCGAGTATGTCCTTTAGTTGGTTTGCGTTGTAGGGGGAGAATATTATCTCTTCTTCCGACAGCGAGGACTTGACCCTGGGGTCGATATCGTTCATGAAGGTTGTGTTGTTGGATATGCCTATAATCGATAGTTTGGCGTTCTTGAGTTCCTGGTTTATTCTCGTAAGATTGTAGAGAATCTCGTCCCCGGCCTTTTCGATAAGGACATCAATCTCATCGAGCACGAGTATCACACTCTGTTTTCTGGAATCAAGCGCATTGAAGAACATGTTATAGATGTGGTCGGTTGGCAGGCCGGTTGGTGGGACGAAAAGCCCAAGTTTTCGTGTGAGTTCGGCAAGCAGCCTGTATTCAGTGTCCGACACCTTCTTCATCTTGCAGTTTACATAAAGTATCCTGACGTTTTCTGATGCCTTTTCGAGCTCTGACGCAACATACTTCATCGATACACTCTTGCCTGTGCCAACAGTGCCGAATAGGAACATATTGGACGTCTTCTCCCCCCTGAGGCTCGGTGCGAGCGTCTCCGCTATCTGTTTTATCTCCCTCTCACGGTGAAGAATGTGGTCAGGCATATAGTGGTCTGTCAGGCTTTCCTTGTTCCTGAATATGCTCTTCCTTTCAATATACTGCTTAAATATTTGATTTAGATTGAGCTGAGTTGCTGGCATAAATTCTATATGAAACCATTATTTAAATTGTTTTCCAAACAATTTCATGTGCAGTTCATATGGATAGCAGACCACCCCACAGTTTCTCATGGAAACAGCACACAACAACAAACATTCGAAAAGAAAAACAACTATAACATTGTTATATTATAATTAATAAAATTATTTTATTTTATTAAGCAATTCCACAGGAAATCATGGTGTGGTGTTCCAGTAGTTCCGAATGGCAAAATCAAATGTTTTGGTTTCTAGTTAATACACTACTCTTATATTCCGGTTTGATTAGTAACTCTTTGGGTGTATTATCAGGCCCTAATAAGAGTTTTGTAATATCCTTGTATAGTGATTTTCTCCTTCAATCACAATCTTCTTGTAATTCAATATCAATTATCCCACACTAATATCCAATGATACTTAATTATCGATATTTTGTCTATTTTCGGGTTGGTGTATTATATTTTTGGTAAACATCAAACCCAAACCTTAAAAAACCACAACTAATTATTTAATATGAAAATGATTGTATTCGCTGATGTGCATGGGGACTTTGACACCCTGTCCTCTGTACTTGAGAAAATTAGCAAGAACGATGTTGAAGAGGCAGACCTTGTTGTGTGCCCAGGTGATTTTACGGATATGTTCTCAACACCTGAGGAATTTTCTCAGATGGATATAGCTGATATGGTTCTCCAGCGACTGATGTCTCTGGGCAAGCCCCTACTCTGCATCCCCGGAAACCATGACCCCTATGAAATTCTCAATGAATTTGATGAGTTTGGTGTGAACCTTCACAACAAAACCAAAACAATAAACAACATAAAATTCGTCGGTTGGGGTGGTGCCGCAACCCCCTTTGATACCATCTTCGAGCCGCCCGAGCCTGAGACAAAAGAAGCCCTTGAAACACTTGGTGAGGGGATTGATTCCAAATTCGTGCTCATCATCCACAATCCACCAAAGGATACGAAAGTGGATATGGTGAGCTCCGGGGAGCACGTCGGCTCCCAGGCCATAAGAGATTTCGTTGCAGAGAAGCAGCCGATTCTCGCAGTGTCTGCACATATACACGAAGCCACGGGTACTGATAAACTTGGAAAAACAACACTATTCAATCCAGGACCTGTTTTTAACAGGCAGTACGGTGTTGTCGAGATAAAAGGGAACAATGTAAATTGTAGAATAAAAAAAGTTTAGTGGTCCAGTTTTTGGAGGTTTTCCACTATCTTATCAACACTATCGAATCTGCACACTGTAAGTGGTATGCCCTCTGCATCAGCTATCCTTTTGGCAATCTCATCAACCATATTGAGCCCGTGAAGCACAATAATTGGTGGATGAAGATTGGTAACCTTCACGGCGACCATCGGTGTTTTCCCTGTAGATACCTTTGTAAATATCATGGCCCTTTGTGTTGTCATCCCATAGAGTTTGATGAGCTCCGAAAATGAAAGCTCTGTTATGGCTTTGAGGGAGTCGATTATAGTGTAACCATATATCTTCTGATTAAGCTTCTGGTTGTTTTTCGTGACAAATGTAGCATTTATTTGCTTGCAGAAATCGTAAATACTGATACCGGAAGAGAATTCCTTAATATCGATTATAGCATTGGAAAGTGGTCTGGAAGAGGAATCGTGCTTCACAAAGGTCTTTATCACATTACCTCCCCTTTTCATGTCTATGGAGATGAGTGTGTTGATGTACTTTTTGATTACCTTGATGCCGGGTGACTTTCTCCTCCCAGACTCGTAATCGGAAACAACTGAAGATGTTATACCGAGCTCGTTTGCCAGGTTTTTCTGTGATATCTTGAATATATTTCTCCATTTCTTTATGACCTTTTCCGGACTGTCCGATGTTACTATCTCACCTGCTATATCCCTCACAAGTTTATCCTTCGCAATAGAATTTTCGTCAGTTAACTCATCCATATTCGGTAATTAACTTATATGTATTTAAATTTATTCCAAATCCCTATATTATAACCATGAAAAACACCACAGCCAAGGGCGCGAGGTTTGAGCGCGATATCCTGCATTTTCTCAATGGCAAGGGATTCAGCTGCATGAGGGCACCCTCGTCAGGGAACTGGTTATCACCTGTTGATGTTGTTGCAATAAAAAGAGGGAGCGTGCTTGCAATAGAGTGTAAGAACCATTCAAAGAAACCAAAACTCAATCAAAAAAGCATGCAGAAGTTCAGGGAATGGTGCGACCGCGCAGGCGCAACCGGGCTTCTCGCATGGCAGGTGCCTGGCACGGGCTCAGGCGCCAGCTGGAAGTTCCTGCGGCTGGAAGACGCGGAGAACAACAGATACGAGGATGAGAACTGGTTTGATATACAGGTCTTCATGAAGGTTTTTTGCGTCTAATTTTTAGCTTCTTCACAGTGTTTTCAATTCTGTCAAGAGCCTTTTCTATCTTGTCATATGATGTTGCATACGAGCATCTTATGAACCCTTCACCAAACCTTCCGAACTCAGTTCCCGGAAGCACCGCAACCTTTGCGTTCTTCAGCAGCCACTCAGCAAACAACAGCGATTTCATACCGAAGCTGCTTATGTTGGGAAATGCATAAAATGCACCCTTCGGCTCGACACAACGAAACCCATCTATCTCATTCAGCCTCTTTACTATAAGCTTTCTCCTTCTGTCATACTCCTTTCTCATCTTCTCTATACATCCCTGCGGACCCCTCAAAGCATCGAGCCCCGCCAGTTGTGATATTGTCGGGGCGGATATTGTACTGAATATGTGAAGCTTGGTCATGGCCTTTATGATTTTTTCTGGTCCGACTGCATAACCGAGCCTGAATCCAGCCATTGCATATGTTTTTGAAAAAGAATGAAGCGTCATCACATAATCCTCCATACCGTTCAGCGAACCGATTGATATGTGCCTTGTGTTATCATAAACAAACTTCTCATAAGCTTCATCCGATATGACAAGAACCTCATTTTCGACTGCGAAGTCTGCTATCTCCTCCAACTCCCTCTTTGTCATTACAGTGCCAGTGGGATTGCATGGTGTGTTGATTATCATGGCATTCGTCTTTTTGGGTACTATTTTCTTTTTTATCTTTTCCACATCCAATCTGAAACCTTCTTTTTCATGGAGCGGTATGCAGATTGACTTGCCGTTCAGGACCTCAATGCTTGGTTTGTATGCAAGGAATCCCGGGTCTGTTATCACAACACTCTCACCCGGATCGACCATACACATGAGAGCCAGTAGTATCGCTTCAGTAGAACCGGATGTAACAATGATGTTCTCGGGTTTTGTTTTGATTTTATTCTCCTTTCTGAGTTTTTTGGTTATTGCTTCTCTAAATTCCTGCCTACCTCCCGGCGGTGAGTAATGTGTATAGGACTTGTCCAGCCATTTCTTGGCAGAGCGAATTATGTTTTTCGGCGAAACAAAGTCGGGTTCCCCGGGTCCGAGTGAGATGACGTCTTTGTTCTCCACAGCAATCCTGAGCAGCTTTCCTATGGTCGATTCGGGAAGTTCCTTTTCTCTTTCAGAGATGATGTTTCTCATACTGTTTAATATTGTGGATAGCTCAAGATAAATTTAATATCTGGAATCAATATATTATCATGGATACGAAAACGAAAATGGACCGCTTTTTTGAACCCCGAAGCGTTGCCGTAATCGGTGCATCGAGGCACCCCAAAAAAATAGGGCATGTAATATTCAGGAATTTTCTTGAAGGTAAATACAATGGCAGGCTCTTCCCAATCAATCCCAACGCGGAAACCCTTTTTGGAATCGAATGCCATGCCAGCGTTCTTGATGTTAAAGAAGCTGTTGATATGGCCGTGATAACAGTACCGTCAGAGTTCGTTCCCGAAACACTTGAAGAATGTGGAAAAAAGAATGTGCCTGCTGTTATAATAATATCGAGTGGTTTCAGGGAGATAGGTAAGATCGCGCTTGAGAACAAGCTGAAGGCCATAGCAAAGAAGTACGGGCTCAGGGTCATTGGCACGAACTGTATTGGCGTCTACGACCCATACTCCGGTGTTGATACGTTCTTCCTCCCACCCTACAAACTTGAAAGACCGGACAAAGGCAGCATAGCATTTATATCACAGTCCGGTGCGCTCGGTTCCGTGGTGCTCGATTGGATGTCGATGAAGGACTACACCATATCAAAGTTCATATCCTATGGCAATGCAACCGACGTTGACGAGTCGGACCTCATGGAATACCTTGTCACTGATGACAAAACCAGGGTCATATGCGCCTACTTTGAAGGCGTCAATAATGGGAGGAAGCTGTTCAACATAGCGAGCAGGCACTCGAAAACAAAACCAATCATTGCGATAAAGGGTGGGGTTACCTCAGAGGGTATAAGTGCCGTGTCCTCGCATACGGGCTCCCTTGCTGGAGAGAGTGATATATACTCTGCAGCGTTCAGGCAGTCGGGTATAATAGAGGCCAAGACACTGGAGCAGGTCTTTGATTTTGCAAGGGTACTTTCAACCCAACCAGCGCCAAAAGGCAATAAGGTACAAATAATAACTAATGGGGGCGGCTTTGGAATCCTGACGACCGATTGGATTGTAAAGAACCAGCTAAAGCTTGCGAGAATGACAAAAAAGAACAGGGATGTTGTCAGAAAAGCATGCCCTTCCTATGCCTCTATCAAGAATCCAATTGACCTCACAGGAGATGCCACTGTTGACAGGTATGCTGTTGCCATACAGGCAGCGCTCGATGACCCGAATGTCGATATGATAGCGCTGATAACATTATTTCAGATACCCACACTTACCGCGGAGATAGTTGATGTCATTTCCGAGGCAGCAAGAAAATCCAAAAAACCCATTGTGGTTATAGCCGCAGGCGGCAGGTTCACCGAGGTGTTGAAGAAATCCTTGGAGGGCAACGGTGTTCCATGCTTCTCATATCCGGAGAAGGCTGCGGAAGCGCTGCGTGCCTTGTATGAATATGGGAGAGCTGCTGGAAAATGAAGACCCACAAAATCCTAATAGACGGGAAATGGAGGAGCTCGTGTTCGGGGAAGACTTTTGAGAGCCTGAACCCCGCAACAGAGAAGCCCATAGGAAGATTCCAGTCGGGAAACGTGGATGATGTGGAAAAGGCCGTGCAGGCCGCAAAGAAGGCATACGAAAAATGGAGAAAGGTGCCAGCGCCCAAGCGCGGGCTCATATTATTGCGCGCTGCCCAGCTTCTGAGGAAGAACAAGGAATCACTAGCGCGGCTCGTTACACAAGAAATGGGAAAGGTCCTTCCGGAGGCGCGCGGCGACGTCCAGGAAGCCATAGATATGGCAGAATACATGGCTGGTGAAGGCAGGCGCCTCTTCGGCCACACAACAACCTCGGAGCTTCCTGAAAAGTTCTCAATGACAATAAAGTCACCTGTCGGTGTTTACGGACTCATAACACCATGGAATTTTCCAATAGCCATACCCGCTTGGAAGATATTTCCGTGCCTCATCTGCGGTAACAGTTTTGTGTTCAAACCCGCCTCTGATGCACCGTTATGTGCAATCAGATTCATACAAATACTGGAAAAGGCCGGGATTCCTAGGGGTGTGATGAATCTGGTTACGGGTCCGGGAAGCGATGTTGGCGCGCCTATTAACAAACATGAAGACATAAGAGGGATTTCCTTCACAGGTTCGAGGGATGTGGGTGAATCAATAATAAAGGACTCGGGTGTAAAAAGGGTCGGTCTTGAGCTCGGTGGAAAGAACGGAATAATAGTGATGGATGATGCTGATCTCAGGCTCGCTTTGGATGGTGTTATATGGGGCGGCTATGGTACAACAGGACAGAGATGCACCGCAGCCTCACGAGTCATAGTGCACGAAAAAATAAGGAAGAAATTTGAACGCATGCTCGTGAGTAGGATAAGAAAACTCAGGCTTGGCAACGGTCTGATGAAAACAACCGATGTTGGCCCGCTGATAAACAGGGATGCAGTCGACAAGACACACCAGTATACTGTAATAGGAAAGGATGAAGGAGCAAAGCTTCTCTGTGGCGGCAGGGCAACAAAACGAAAGGGATTCTTCTATGAGCCCACACTCTTTACTGATACCAGTCCTAAGATGCGCATAGCGCAGGAGGAGATATTCGGCCCAATTGTTTGTATAATACCGGTCAGGAATCTTGACCAGGCAATAGATACTATGAACAGCATAACCTACGGCCTGAGTTCTTCCATCTACACTAACGATATAAAGAATGCATTCACTGCGATTGAGAACATAGAAGCAGGCCTGGTATATGTAAACTCAAGCACAATAGGCTCTGAAGTGCACCTGCCGTTTGGGGGTGTAAAGAAGACCGGAAACGGTACAAGGGAGGCTGGTATAGAGGGCATAAACGAGTTTTCCGAGACTAAGGTGGTTTATGTTGATTATTCGGGAAAGCTGCAGAAAGCGCAGATTGATGTAGAGGATTGAATGAAAAGCGTGACAAAGACCATGGTAAAGAGGTTGTTTCCGAAGAGGAAGCCGTGGAGCTACAAAGGTAGGTTTGGCAAGCTTCTCGTTGTGGGTGGTAGCCTGAGATATTCCGGCTCGCCAGCATTCGTTGCACTGGCTGCTATAAGGACCGGTACCGATCTCACACTCATTGCTGCGCCGCGCAGGGCTGCTGACATAGTTGCACGCTTCCAGCCGGATCTGATAACAGAGCCACTAAAAGGCGACTATATTAACCCGATTCATGTAGGTCACGTTTTGGAACTCGCTGAATGGGCCGATGCCCTTGTGATAGGCGGAGGGCTTGACAGGAATCCAAAGACATATGATGCTGTCCGCAGCATAATAAAAGATATCAAAAAAATGGACAAGCCGTGTGTCATTGATGCAGAGGCTCTCCGTGCGGTTGCTGGTTATGAAAAGCTGATGAGAAGCAATTTTGTGCTGATGCCACACGGGGATGAGTTCCATGCGCTTACTGGTAAAAAACCAGACACTGGCATAAAACAGCGCAGCAATCTGGTCGCTTCTTCCGCAAAGAAGCTTAGATGCACGATTCTGCTCAAGGGTCGTGTTGATGTGATATCAGACGGTAGGGATACCCATCTGAACAAAACAGGTAACCCCTACATGACAAAAGGCGGCACGGGGGATACACTCGCAGGTATTTGCGGTGCATTGCTCGCGCAGGGGAACAATACAATCAATGCTGCATGCGCTGCTGCGTGGATTAACGGTGCTGCGGGTGATATGGCAGTTCGTGTGATTGGTAAGGGGTTTTTCGTATCCGAAATGCTTGATTTCATACCAAAAGTGATTTGATGAGCACCAAAAAAGTGATTATTCTCGGCGCAGCCGGAAGGGATTTCCATAACTTTAATACACTTTTTCGCAAAAACTCCGCATACAATGTCATATGCTTTACAGCTGCACAAATACCCAATATATCCGGAAGAAGATACCCCCCAGAGCTTGCGGGAAAGCAATACCCAAAAGGCATACCAATATATCCAGAAGAAGACCTACCAAGACTTATAAGGAAATACAAAACCGATATTGTTATACTCTCTTACAGTGATTTATCTTATGCCAATAGCATGCATAAAGTTTCGCTGGTAAATTCTTATGGTGCAGATTTCTGTTTCCTTGACCCGAAGAAAACTATGCTGAAATCAAAGAGGCCTGTAATAGCTGTGACAGCTGTAAGAACAGGATGCGGCAAGAGCCAGGCAACACAGAGGATATGCAGCATACTAAAGAAAAAAGGTAAAAAGGTTGTTGTTGTCAGGCATCCTATGCCTTATGGTAACCTGAAAAAACAGGCATGCCAGAGATTTGCAAGCATAGCAGACCTGAAGAAGCACAATTGCACAATAGAAGAAATGGAGGAATACATACCCCACATAGAAATGGGAACAGTTGTTTACGCAGGTGTTGATTACGAGATGATTTTAAGAGAAGCTGAAAAGGAATCAGATATAATAGTCTTTGATGGTGGCAACAATGACTGTCCGTTCTTCTTTCCGGACCTCTGGCTCGTCCTGCTGGACCCTCTCAGGCCCGGGCACGAGATATCCTATTATCCCGGAGAAATTAACCTTCGCATGGCTGACATAGCAATAATAAACAAGATAAGAGTAGCCAAACCGGAGAACATACAAAAAGTCCATTCCAACATAAAAGAGTACAACCCGAAAGCAAGGATTATCGAAACAGAGTCGGCAATCGTGGTTGACAACCCCGCATTGATAAGGAAGAAGAAAGTGTTGGTAATAGAGGACGGACCGACTTTAACACACGGAGAGATGAATTATGGCGCAGGTGTGATAGCGGCCAGAAGATTCAGCGCAATACCAATTGACCCGAGGAAGCATGCGGTCGGCTCATTGAGAAAACTCTACAGTAAATATACTAAACTCGGCCCGCTTCTTCCGGCTATGGGATATTCAAAAAGACAAATACTGGAGCTTGAAAAAACCATAAACAGGACACCATGTGATGCCGTAATATGCGCAACGCCAATTGACCTCAGGAAATTTATGAGTATAAAAAAGCCCCTCGTAAAGGTTTCTTACATGCTTAAGGAGAGAGGAAAAATAAAGCTTGACTATATACTGAAAAGGTTCATGTAAAATAGTTACTGATTTATTTGGTCCTTTACAATAATGATATATGACATGGATTAACGATGTAATGAAAAGAACATTTCACTACAAACCCCCGGTGCTTGGGGGAAGATCGGAAAAGCTCGGCAAAGTGAGCTTTGATGACCTTGTCTTTGTTCCTGCACAGTTGCACAGAAGACCAGTTGATTATTTCAGGGAAAACATAAACACCAAAACCGTAATAGGAAAGAAAAGCAAGAAGCCGCTTGTTTTGAATATGCCAATATTTGTGGCTGCCATGAGTTTCGGGGCTCTCAGTAAAGAGGCAAAGATTGCGCTTGCAAAGGCCAGCTCCTCTGTCGGTACGGCTACAAACACTGGTGAAGGCGGCATGCTTCGAGAGGAACGCAATAACGCAAAGCTGCTCATAGCCCAGTACTCAACAGGAAGATTTGGTGTTGACAAAAAATATATACAGAATGCTGATGCTATTGAAATTAAGATAGGCCAGGGCGCAAAGCCCGGCCAAGGCGGACTGTTACCAAAAGAAAAGGTCACAGCAGATATAATGAAAGCAAGGAATGTTAAGGAACCAAAGGATCTTCATTCTCCGTGCGCGCACCCGGACATACATACCATAAACGATCTCAGAAAAAAGGTTTCGTGGCTGAAAAAATTGTCTGGAGGAAAGCCAATAATAATAAAGCTGGGTGCCGGTAATGTTGAAAAGGACGTGGCTGCTGCCCTAAAGGCAGGTCCGGATGCAATAGCCTTGGAGAGATAATGCTGAATGACTTTGGCATTCCCACACTATCTGCCATAGTCAGGGCGAGAAAAACACTCGACAAACTCGGTGCAAAACAGGAGTTGCTTGTGGGCGGCGGTCTCAACAAAGGCAGTGATATCGCCAAGGCCCTTGCATTGGGTGCTGATGCCGTGTTCATGGGCTTTGCCCTGCTTGTTGCAATGGGGTGCATGTATTGCAGACAGTGCTTCAGGGGAACCTGCCCCAAGGGCATAACAACACAGACACCAAGGCTCAGGAAGAATCTTCATATCAACAAGGCAGCAAAATCCATAAGTAATTTTCTGAACTGTTGCAACGAAGAGGTAAAAATGGCAGCGGCGGCAACAGGAAAATGTGATGTCCATAAACTTGATAGACATGACCTGAGAGCAAAGAATATAAACACATCAAAGATAACGGGCGTTGAGCTTGTATAATCACCAGACCCATATATTGATAACCAGGACTGCCGACCCTTGATCTGAAAGCGCGAACCTCTTGACATGAGCCACTGTCGCAGAGCCCGGCATGGCTGCGTCTTCACAATTTAGAAGAGTTTCGCTGCCTTTCATTATATTTATTTTTACCGTTCTTTTACTGAAGTCTCCAGTAAAATCAAGTTTGCTGAGAACGTCATCAAAATCACTTTCGCAGTAATTATTTAGATGCTCTATCTTTGCCTCACTGAGCACGGGCCATTTAGATGCCAGACCAAGCACAATAGGGACATCACCATCCCACGTGCCCGTGTTTTTAAGCAAAAGTTCTGATATCTGTATTGCTTTTGAATACAAAGAGTTTGAATAAAAAGCAAAACTGAAGCCTGAGGCAGTCGCACTGAGGTAATTTATGCTATAGAAGATTATGCTGAAAAAAAGTATGGTTGCCAGCAGAAATTCAAATATCATCTGCCCCTTTTTCATATTAATATATTGATTAGCAATTATTTAATATGACGACAAGAGCGCTTTTTCTTTTGCCTGTAATAGCCATTATTGTTCTCACATCCGGCTGTACCTTTTTCCCCAACGTCACTACAGGAGCGAGCGACGTGATTATCATACAAAGCATGAGTGCCATACCAAGTACAATTATGGCAGGACAGAGTACCAAAATCACTGCTGTGATAAAGAATCAGGGTAGCGAGCATGTGCCGCAGAGCGGCATGGATGCAGACACAAATGTAATAACTGTACACCTCTACGATTATTGTCAGGGACTGTTCAGTCTATCGGATAACGACATGGTATGTAACGGGGAAAAGGTCCAAAGTAATGGTTCATCAAAGTTTGATATCTGTAAACTGAATACCCTATCAATAAATGAGATGAAACAGGTTGAATGGGGCCTCAAACAGACACCAAATGCACAGGTCAAGAGTACTTGTGACGTCAAGGTTTCCATTACCTATCCATACGAGACAATAGGTCTGACACCAATATATCTTATAAACTCTAAGGAGCTACAGAACCAGATAGCCGATGGCACATATGCTGGAAAAACCCCTGATGTGACAAAGGGCGACGGGCCTGTGAAGGCGTGGTTCGAGGTTGTTGGCACGCAACCAGTTTCTGTTGACCCCGGCAGCAGCACAGAAAATAGCATAACACTTGAGCTTCACATTGAGAATACGGGCACGGGGAATGTGGAAAACAACAAAGTCTGGATCTCGGATATCAAGCTGGCAGCCAGTGATGGAAGTACGAATGATCAGATAATAATAAAGAACGAGGGTGCAACAGCAATTTGCAAGAGTTTGGGAGAATTAAATAACCAACCAAAGAAGGATAAACGGAAAGATATGATAGAAGTGGTTCTTGTCCAGGGTGAGAAAACCATAATCTGCCCTGCCACCATAAGCGATAGTCTGGCAAACTTCCCAAAGGAGACAACAACTCACGCAGAGGTTACGATACAATATACCTATGAGGACACGAAGGAGACCAAGGTCACTGTTGAGCCGCTGGTTGCCTGAGCACGGGATGCTGACTACATGGCACCCATGACAAACTTATAAATTAATAACGACAATAATAAAAGGAAGTGACATGCCAAAAACCGAAGTTCTCAAAAACATGAAACTGGCTATTCTTATTTTGCCAATCATTGCAATCGTCGCCGTCTCCGGTTGCACCACCGGTACCACTATAGTGACAGGGAACGGCATAATAATCGAGGAATTCAAGCCCACACTGACAGACGTCTATTCCCAGGATCCTGTGGGACTCATGCTCAAGATAGAGAATCGGGGCGAAGCAAAGGCAGAGGACATAGAGGCGCTAATCTTCAATATAAATATAGATGACTGGGATGTATCTGATGAAGAGAAAGACCTTAATGACCTGCTTGGAGTTGATCCTTTCACGTCAACACCCGGAGGAACAAAGACCGTCTACTGGTCAGATATGGAAGCGCCAGAGCTTGCAGCCAGCCTTGAGCACACATATACACCCAAAGTAAGGGTATCATATGATTACAGCACATCAGCTGAAAAACCAATCACCATCGTGGACAGGGATGAGCTCATAAGCATAATACAACAGGGAGACTCCCTCCCAACAGGAACGACCACGTGCACAGCAGGCCCGCTTTCAGTTGATATAATGACCGGCGACTATGTTGCAAGTCCTGACACCTCGGGTGATGATCCCTTCAATCTCCACATCTACATAACCAATCTTTTGTATGGTAGCCAGGGAAAGGTAGTTGAGGGAGACTTTGGTGACAGTGAAGACCAGTACCCTCTTGAGATGAAGATAACGCTGCCTGATGAACTTGACTTTACCTCAGATTCTCCTGATGAATGCAGCGAATCATGGACGGCCATAAGCATGTGGGACGCACATGATACGGAAATAACATGCCAGCTTCAGGTTGAAGAGGGCCCGGAAATAATGACAGAGGGTCTGATAAAGGTGGACATCAGGTACAGGTTTGCAATTGATGCCTCGACAACAATCAAGGTTACAGGAATTTAAATCAGAACACCATTTCTTTTAATATGAAGAATCTTTCAGCCCCCACACTCGTTCTAATTTTCCTTGTTTTGATAATATCAGGCTGCACAACACAGGTTGTTCAGGTCACAGAAAAAGGCCTTGAAATAGAAACATTTGAAGCGGATTTCAGCAATGTTTATTCCGGAGAGCAGGTGGATTTTAGGATGATAATCAGGAATACGGGTTCTGCTGATTCGCCTGAGGTTTTTGCAGAGGTTCTCGGTATTGACCAGGAGTGGGGCCCAAACCCCGGAGTTGAAGTGCTGCCGAACGAAGACGAATGCAGGTATACCAGCTCGGAGCATTTCAGCCTTCTTGCCCCTGACACCATATCAGGGACACCGGGCGCTTCACACCAGTGCACATGGACTTATATAGCTCCTGTGTTGCCTGCAGGCCAGTCAATGACATACGAAGTGACCGGCAGGGTTTTTTACCGCTATTCAAGCGCTACCATAACATCTGTGACATTCGGCTCCTATGATGAAATTAAGCAACTGCAAAGCTCAGGGCAGTCGTTGCCCGCTGAAACTACATCATCAAGCAAGGGCCCGATAAAAATAGAGATTCAGACACAGGGACCAGTGCGCTTTTCCGAGAATGAGGGCGAGGCAGAATTTCCGTTATATATAACAGTTAAAAACCTGGGTGGTGGTGTTGTATGCAACACAGAAAAACCCAACGATTGCAGTATGCATTCCGACGTGGATTATAGAAACAAGATTGACATTACACTTTCTGCGAGCAACATAGATCTTGCGGACTGTGAAAAAAAGGCCCTGTCAGTCTTTACCGGCAGCTATAATTCTTACAGTTGTGAAGCAACTGCGACGGACCTTAAGGATCAGCCACTTACACAGAGAACGATAACAGCAAGCGCAGATTATAGCTACTACAGTGACAAAGAGATAACAGTAATAGTGACCGGTGACTAGTCATCAGAAATCAGACAGATTTTTCTGCTTATTTATTTTGCTGGTTTTATTGTTTATCTTTTCTTCTTTCACAGATTCTTTGCCAAATACAGGCACACCATATTTCCCGTCATAACCAGCTTTAATCTTCACTCTCCCCTCCCTGACCATAAGTATTGCCTCTGCGAGCCTGCTGCCCGAAACAGAGGAAATTTCCTCCTTTGGGGCTTTCAGCAGCACCGCCAGTTCAGAGCCGAATTTTGAAACAAGCCTTTTGTGTTCATTATATATCCTTTTTGAATAGAGCTGTTCAATTCCCAATACGGATGCTATTATTTCGGACAGTGGTATAAGGGACTTGAATGGTATTGCACCCACTGGTACGAATCCTTCTTTCCTGTCAGCAAGTTCCTCGACCCTATGGAGCACCCCTATAGTCAGCCGGTTTCCACACCTCGGACAAACATTTCTAATTTTCTCTGATTCCCTTGGTTCAATACAGATACCGCAGTTCCTGTGCCCGTCCAGATGATATTTTCCATAGGCTGGATCAACCTCTATTGTATACAAAAATCTTTTCGGATCTTTCTCTTTTATTACCCTGAATATACTGTCATAAGTTACGTTTTTCAGCTCAAAAACATTGGCCTCCCTTCCTATTCTCCATGGCCAAAAACTGTGCGAGTCCGAGTTGCTGACAAGCGTAAATCTGTCCAGAGCCGATATTCTCCAGTTCATTGCCGGGTCGCTGCTCAGACCGGTTTCCAGAGCAAAGATATGTTTGGTCTGATCCTGAAAACACTCCTCTACACTATCAAATCCGGACATGGAACCGAACAGGCTGAACCACGGCGTCCATATATGTGCGGGAATTACCTCGCATCTTTTATCAACTCCTTTCACAATCTCTACAAGCTCAGGGCAATGGATTCCGCAGATAGGCCTGCCGTCCGAATCCAAATTAACTCCCTCCTTCCTCAGGGATTCGTTGAGCTGCTCCGCGGCACCGAAGTCCGGGGCAAAGATAATATTGTGTATCTTTCTGACTTTTCCGCCGTGTTTGTATATACTTGATATTTCTGTCGTAAGCACAAAACCAAAACCATCATTTGTTCTTAGCACTCCGGTTCCATCCTCGCTCAGTTGCCCCTTAAGCTCACTGAGCCATAAGGGATGTGTAAAATCACCTGTCCCCAAAAGGCCAAGCCCCTTAATCCTCGCGTATTTTGCAAGGTTTTCTATGGTTATTTGCTTGCTTGTGGCCCTGGAATATCTTGAATGTATATGAAAATCAGCTATTATTTCCATGAAAATATAGTTAAAAATTAACTATTAAAACAAAACTCTTCAAGTGAGATTAATCTTTCGTCTTCTTTTCTTTGCCAGCAAATCCTTTTCGTATGATTCAATCCACTTTTCAAGTTTTTTAATGTCTTTTTCACTGTTACCAACACCGGAGCTGTTGCCGACCCCGACCACTATGATATTGTCACCCTTCTTTGACCTTTCAATGCTTCTCATAAGAGCCTCTTTGACTTTTGGTATCGCGTCCTTTATCGCTTTTCTCATTGGCATTATTGCCTCTTCTTGGCTCATCTTCACTACTATGGAATCAAGCGGCAGGTTCTTTGTCACAGCAATATCCTCTATGTAACTTCTCTCTACACCCGGTCCGCCCATTGCAACACCCACACCTTCTGCCACGCTTCCTGTTTTTTCGCCTTCAAGCTTTGCGGCCGCGTCTATCGTTACTATTTTTGATATCTTATTGTTTTTTATCACCTTCTCAACCGCCTTTCCTGGATATCCTATCCTCCCGCCCGGGCCCGTTGCCTTCATAAGGAAAAGATTCCTGCCATTCATTGTGCTCCTTTTCATAATTATGTCCTTTTCTACCTCATGGAATTTTCCATTGCCCATCAGGTGGGTAACGACAAGAGGTCCGATTCCGTCACCTATGGGTTTCGCAGTAGACATTGCTTTTGTTCCCTTGAACATGGCCTTTGCCAGCCTTTCCACCATAGGAAGCTGCATGTGGATTATCATTGCCATCTGATAAGACTTCTCTTTCCTTATTAGCTCTACATAGTGCCTGACAATTTTTGCTATGGTATGAACCGTAATTCCACCAGCCAGGCCCATTTGTATCGCGGCCTTCTTCTCTTTATCTGCGGACGGCATAATCTGATCAGTAAAGTAGACGAATCTCTGCTTTTCGTTCTTTATTACATGATCCAGTTTTTTCACAACACCATAAGGGTCCAAAGAAATTGGCTGTATCATGAAGAACTCAAAGAATCTGTCTATTGAGTCATTCAATTTTTTGGTTGGTTTTTTGCTTATCTCCTTTTTTACTATGCTCTTTGCCTGGTCAGAAAGCACTTCAAGCTCTGAAGCCACCCTTTCAATCTTCCACATTATCTGTGAGAGCATGAGTCTTGGGTAAAAGAAAAACATTATTACAAAAAATAAAATGAAGACTATCCATGAGATCCAGCTATCACCACCAAGTTGAAAAAGCAACATGTTCATAGCCATCAATTATACTATTAATTGCACATCTTATTATAAATATTAATCGGCACTATTTCAAAAATCATATAAATTACCAAAACAAGATAATACTATGGACTGGAAAATACTGGCAGCATCCTTCGCCGCGCTTGTTATAGTATCCTCGGTACTCCTCGGCGGTTTCGGGCTTGGTGATTTCTTTTCAGATATAATAAACACCATAGGAGAGTTTCTCGGAAGTTCGCCTTTCGGGGGTTTGGGCACAACAGAATCCGGGCTTTTTATTAGCATTACGCTTTTCCCGTCAAAATTCTCAACAGAGATAGCAGACGGTATAAATATAACCACGGACACACTCAATATCCAAAAATTCACTGGTACGTTGCATGTTGATTACGAGAATAGTGTAATAGCATTCGAGCCTCAGGACACAGAAGTTTCGATAAATATCCCGCTTCAGGACATTTCGCTTGATGGACTGAAACTCAGCAAAATATCAGTAGAGGACATTGATTTTGAAATAGGTAATGAGGAATCCGGGATGACTACAGGAAAGGGGAACATTGACATATTTGATTTTTCAGGTGAATTTATGATACTTATAGACAGGGTGGAGTTTAACGGGAATGTTTCAAGCATATCCATCAAAACAGGAGATTCCGAATGGGAGCTCAAATAGACCATTAACTTCTTTAAAAAGGTAAAAAACATAATACTATCCGTCTGATTTAAGCCCTGGTAGCTCAGTAGGTAGAGCACACGGCTGTTAACCGTGGTGTCGGAGGTTCGAGAAATCCTTGTGAAAGGAAACCGGAATTCCTCCCCTGGGCGCTATGACAGATCTCATATCACACATAAGCAGGAACTTTGACCTCAGAAATTTCAGCAGAAGCTGTAACATACACGGATGTAACCGGCTGCCGACAAAAGAAGCTGTAATAGTCGAGTTCGACCCAAAAACAGGCCGCAGAAGAGAACTGGTTTCTTTATATTTTTGTGGTGAACACTATAATAAAAGTATCAAGAAAATAATGAGAGACATCAAAAAAATAGAGAACACCAAGGTAATAGATAAAAACGTATTTGACATAGGTTATGTCACACACTAGGGACGAGACTGGGACGGTAATCTTGAAAAGAGACCGTACGCTCAGCCTGGGAGAGCAACCGACTGAAGATCGGTATGTCGCGCGTTCAAATCGCGCCCGTCCCATCTGGTGAAATAAATGGGAAGAATAAAGAGCACGGCAATAAGGAACCTGGGAGATGAACTGATAAAGGAGTTTGGTAGCAGATTCAGTATTGATTTTGAGAAAAACAAAAAGATATTAGAGGAAATCAAACCAATTAAATCAAAGAGAACAAGAAACATTCTTGCCGGTTACATATCAAAGGAAATGCAAAAAATCGGGAAAAAGGGCATCTGATATGGACATCAGGGAAATCTTTGAAAAGCCACTCATACTGAAACCAGAGGAAAGAGTATCCAAGGCAATTTCTGAAATGCATCAAAAAAAGAAGCACGAAGCGCTTGTAATGGAAGGTAAAGAACTCCTTGGCGTTTTGGTTGCAAGAGATCTGGTAAAGAGAAAGATAAACACACCAGATAAAACAACCATCAAAAAATTCATAAGGAAGACGAACCCCCTACTGCCGGGCTCAAGTATAGAGGATGTGATGAATTCCATGATGGTCAATGACTTCAAGTGCGTTCTAATAAAGGATGAGAAGGGCGAAATATTTTTTATCACAAAACTCGGGATGCTTAGTCAGGTCAAAAACAACAAGGAGTTTAAGGACAAGAACGCATCGGATATTATGGTCCCTCCCTATTGTATTGACTCTGGTGATTCCCTGGCAACCGCACTGTCAATAATACGCTTTGCAAATATATCAAGGGTACCGGTCGTTGATGAAAAGAACAGTGTTCTTGGGGTTCTTGATACACTAGACCTGTTAAAGGCCAGCATCAAGATGTCAAAGGCATCCATAGGTGAAAAATCAGGAGAACATATCAAATTAAGAGACGTTTTTGCCTCATCGTTTATGGATACCAATATACAGAAAATAGCACCGGACACGAGCATCAGGAATGTCATCAATACTATGATACAGAAAGAAACAGAGACCATTCTCATTGAAAAAAACAACAAGCTGGTTGGAATTATTACACCAAAACTGATACTGAAACTCATAGGCAAAAACGTCAGCGGGATTCGTGTTCAAATTAGTGGCATCGGGGATGAGGAAATGTTCATAAGATCGGTCATTGATAAGCAGTTGAGAAATGCTGTGAAAAAGATGAGCAGGTTTATACCATTGGAGTTTCTGGTGCTACGTATTGACAGGCACCATAAAACGGGTAAGAGAGCTAAATATTCAGTCAAGGCCACGCTTGCCACAAGAAAGGGCACCTTCTATGCAAATGATTTTTCATGGGATCTTACCAAGGCAATAAGAGGCATACTCAACAAATTCGAAAAAGAAGTCATCAAGAGGAAGGATCATCTAATAATGGGCAAGGTGGGAAAAACGAAAGACTTATAAACCCGAATTTGCAATAGGGAATATCACGGTGGTTAATATGCCCAAGAATGAGTCATTCAAGTCAACGGCGCTCTATATATTACTTGGTGTTTTGCTTGCCTTTTTCATAAATCAAGGACTATGTCTCGCGCTTTCGACGGATATGCCCGTGGTAGCTGTCGAATCCAACTCAATGTGTGGGGATTCAAGCTGTGTTTTCGCAAGGGGAGACCTGCTAATACTTCAGGGGGTTTCTGCTGAAGATCTCAGGGTTGGTGATGTAATAGTATACTCCGTACCCAATCAACAGACGCCTATAGTCCACAGGATAATAAAGATTAATTCCGATGGAACCTTCCAGACCAAAGGTGATGCGAATAGCGCCCAGTTGCCCTTTGAAAAAAACATAAAAGCATTAAGTATCCACGGAAAGGAGATAATGGTGATTCCGTTGCTGGGATGGTTAAAAATAGGGCTGACAGAGTTTATTATGCCAAATATCGTATGGATAATCATTGCCGTTGCAGGAATATATATTATAGGCAGATACAAACCATATCAAAAAATACAGCCGGCTTAGGGTGATATGATGCAATTTTGTGAGAAATGCAAAGCGGTTATGGTGAGCAAAAAGAAAGGAAATAAGACAATTCTTTTCTGTAGGAAATGTGGTCATACGAGTACGGATTATAAATCATTGGAGATTTCAGAGCAGGTCAAGAAAAGACCAAAGGATGATGTCATAATCATAGAGAAGGACGAAGAGGCCCTTCCGAAAACAAAGGCGGTTTGCCCTGTGTGTGGGAACAAGGAAGCGGTCTGGTGGTTGCAGCAAACACGCTCTATAGATGAGGCGCCTACTCTTTTCCTGCGCTGTACAAAATGCAAGCATTCCTGGCGTGAATACGGGTAATTATAAATCCTTTTCTGTTGAATTGAATTAAATGAGCAAAAAAGGGAGAATGAAGATACTTTTGCTTGGCTCCAAGGAATATCCATTTGGGAGCAGCTATAAGTATGACAGGAAAGCGGGCGGTGGAATAGAGATTCATGTGGAAAAACTGGCCAAATTTTTGGCAAAGGAAGGACATGATGTTTTTCTTATAACAAGACAATTTCCCGGGCAGCCAAGAAAAGAAATATTACATACCGGACAGGGTAGGATTCATATTTTAAGGACATGGTTTCTTTACAATCCCCTTTTGCGTGCAATAACCTTTAATCTTTTTGCTTCTACCACTGCACTGAATTTGATAAGAAAAGAGCGCATCGACCTTATACACTGTCATGGTCCGGTTGCCGGGGTCTTTGGTGCAATTCTTTCCAAAATTTTGAGAAAACCAATGATATTTACTCCTCACGGCACTGTTAGCACCTGGAGATTCCCGCTGAGTGAAATACTGAAAGTATTTGAGAAAGTCTCTGTGCTTTCGGCAAAGAAAACACTTTTCATAAGCGAGAAAGCACGCAGGGAAATGACCGCAAAAATGCGCTTTCCGAACATTCTTCTGACCAACGCAATTGACAAGAAAGACTATGCTTCTGAAAACATCAGAGAAGGAAGGCCAAAAAGATTCCTGTTTCTTGGAAGGCTGGAGAAAATAAAGGGTATAAAGGAACTGCTGGACGCTTTCAATATGCTCATAGAAAAGCACCAGGATGCCGTGCTTACAATAGCGGGTGACGGGATAATGAGAAAATATATAGAAAGTTTTATCAGGAATAATGGCA
>JAFCEM010000045.1 GCA_017609145.1 Candidatus Aenigmatarchaeota archaeon
TGGGTGCGGGGCATGGTATTTGAACTGGCGCTGGGTATCGGAGTCGTCATTACTATTATAGCCTTTCTTACAGAGTACATGGACTCTACCCTCGGGATGGGATATGGTACAACCCTGACACCACTACTACTTTTATTCGGTTTCGAGCCCATGCAGATTGTTCCAGCAATCCTGCTGTCAGAGCTCGTCACAGGGATGCTTGCAGGATTTACCCACCATTCGGCAGGTAATGTTGATTTCAGACCAAAAACCATGAACATTAAAAAGATAGCAAAGACGCTTAGGAGAATTGGAGTAACCGAGAGCTTTAAGAAAGGTATTCCAATGCACCTCAAGGTGGTTCTGCTTATATCAGCCTGCAGCATAGCAGGGGCCCTGATTGCCGTGTTCCTTGCGGTCAGACTCACGAGTTTTTATCTCAAACTTTATATAGGCATCCTGATACTGGTCATAGGGATTGTTATGCTGACTACGCTGAACAAAAAATACGGGTTTTCATGGAAGAAAATAACGTTCCTGGGCTCCGTAGCTTCTTTCAACAAAGGGATGAGCGGGGGTGGTTATGGCCCTGTTGTTACAGGTGGGCAGATACTCTCCGGACTTGAGGGGAAAAACGCAGTTGGCATTACATCATTATCTGAGGGACTTACATGCCTCGTTGCCCTTTTTGCCTATCTGTTTGTCGGTGGTGTAGCTGACTGGAAACTGGCGCCATACCTCATAATCGGTGGCATAGCATCCGTGCCCCTTTCTACATACTCGGTAAAGAGAATCAGAACAAGGACACTGCGAACAGCAATAGGATTCATTACTGTTATACTCGGATGGATTACCCTCGTAAAATTAATCCTGTAGATACTGTTTTGTGGACAAAACAGCGCTTCTCACCACTTAATACCTTTAAAAGCTTCTGGTGAACTATTATTATGGGTGATGGAAATGCTAAGGTCCCCGATTTTGACTATCCTTGGTCATGTCGACCACGGGAAAACAACTCTTCTGGATTATATCAGGGGAACCGCCGTCGCCAAGAATGAAGCTGGACAGATTACCCAGTCAATAGGGGCAACCAACATTCTCATTGATACCATAAAGAAAACGTGCGGTCCGCTGTTCGGACAGATAAAGGAAAAGATAACCATCCCCGGCCTTCTTATCATTGACACTCCCGGGCATGAGGCATTCACCACATTAAGGAAAAGGGGCGGTTCGATAGCCGACCTCGCCATTCTTGTCATAGACATTAACGAGGGCTTCCAGCCCCAGACAGAGGAATCCCTCAATTTCCTGAAGCAGTTCAGGACGCCATTCGTTGTCGCCCTGACGAAGATAGACAGGCTGGCAGGCTGGAACCAGCACAGTGATTCACCCTTCCTGACGTCCTACAACAGCCAGAGCAGGAGGGTGCAGGACGAGCTCGAGGAAAAGAGCTACAGGATTATAGGCGAGCTGGCAAGCCGGGGCTTCGAGGCCGAAAGATACGACCGCGTCTCTGACTATACAAAGCAGATAGCAATAGTGCCCGTTTCCGGCATAACCGGAGAGGGCATACCCGACCTTCTGATGGTCCTGACAGGCATTGCGCAAAGATTCATGGAAGGCGGTCTGAAGGTCTGCAGAGGTGAGGGCAAAGGCACGGTTCTTGAGGTGAATGATTTCAAGGGCCTGGGGACGACCATAGATGTCATACTCTACGATGGTGAAATAAGAAAGGGCGACTATGTTGTCATAGGCGACCCAACATCGCAGCAGGGTTTTTTCTCCGCAAAGATCAAGGCGCTGCTCGAGCCCGAACCCCTGAAGGAGCTGCGGGTCGAGAAGACTTTCAGGAAGGTCGATTGTGTGTGCGCAGCAGCTGGCATAAAGATAGCCGCGCCCGGGCTCAGGGACGTTGTAGCGGGTTCCCCGCTCAGGGCAGTGAGGAATAAGAAAGACGTCGAGAAGGTTGCCGGTGACATCAGGCAGGAAATAAGCGAGGTTGAAATAGAGACTGACAACAAAGGAGCCATACTGAAGGCGGACACACTCGGAGGTCTGGAGGCCCTGATAAAGACGCTGAAGGACTACAATATACCAGTCAGAAAGGCGATTGTTGGCAATGTCACGAAGGCTGATATACTTGAGCTCAGGGTGATGGAAGAGCCCGTCATATTCGCGTTCGGTGTGGGCATACCACCGGAAGTCAGAAAGCTTGCAGGGGACAACAAGGTAATGATATTCCATTCAGACATAATCTACAGGCTTCTCGAAGACTACCAGAAGTGGGTGCAGGACAGGAAAAAGAAGGCCGAGGAGGATATGATAGAAAGCGTCACGAGGCCCTGCAGGGTTCGCGTGCTGCCCGGGTACGTGTTCAGGCAGTGCAACCCGGCTGTTTTCGGGGTCGAGATAATTGCCGGTACAATGAAGCCAGGTTTTGAGCTCATGAAGAACAATAACAGTGTGGGCACCGTCAAGGAGTTGCAGATGCGCGGGGAAAATGTACACGAGGCAACGGCAGGGGACAGGGTTGCGCTTTCCATTGCGGACGTGACGGTGGGCAAGGAAGTAAAGGAAGGCGACACACTCGAGACGCACCTGAGCGAGAAGGACCTTGAGATTCTTGATAAAATAAGGAACATGCTTAGGGATGACGAGAAGGATATGCTCGAAGAGGCAAAATCCAAGGCAAAACGGGCATAAAACAACCCACCGTTAGCTTTATAAACCCATTTATGTTACTATTTATTAGTGAATATTATGGCAGAAGACATTATTCTCAGATGCTGCATCTGCAAGAGGGCAGAGAAAGAGCCTGTGAAGGGTTCTCTGTTTAGTGATACTTATCTTTCAGAAAAATGCTTTAAAAATTATTATGGAGATAGTCTTGATGCAAGCGGTTTTAATTTCCCACACAAGACATGTGATGACTTATTCGGCCCATATGATGATAACGGGCAAATAATGACAATGAAGAAAGAGGTGATAGAATGATAGCAGAAGCCGTGTATAACCTGTATAAAACATTAGACAATGATTGGACGGAAAGAAGAAAGAAAAACTGGGAGACAAAGAAAGGGGAAATTACCATCAGAGAAGTTGGACGTAGCACCCGGATTGAAAATGTTGACGGCAATTACGTTGACCCCGAGGGAGATAACATTGCCATATTCGATGAAGGTACGAACACTGCAATCATACCCAATTTCAGCAACATTTCCTTATATATGAAAGGCGTTCCTTCCCATGTAAGGGATTTTTTCAAAGCCTATGTAATAGACCCGCTGCGTCGCTATGTTCTCGGGCACGAAATACAAGTGGAAGCTTACATGAACCCCCAAACAGAAAGAGAGCATTCCCTTTATGAGCGCGAATATCTTGAAAGCCTGAGAGAAAGCGGCCAGATGCTGACTTACTTGGTGGGCCTGTCAACACACAAGCTGAGACTTAAGTACGGAGACAGGACAGGATTCTCAAGCGGAATCAGAACATATCTTGACGACAAAATCAGGAAGTACGCTAAAGTTATTGAGAAGATAGAGCCCATGGTAGAGCTGGCCCTGGAGCCGGTTCCGGGGGCGGTGTGAGGTGATGAGATATGTTTTGGATTGAGCTTGACCCTTCAAACTGGGAAAAATATGTAGCGCCTAGTACAATATATTTAGGTCCGAGAGCAACTGTTTACTTCCAGACAGCAGACGTAAGGATAGACCCGGAAACAGGTGAGTGGGAAATCACTGGTGTGCGTGAACAAAAAGGCACATGGCCAATTCTGCCTTCAATGTACCCATCCTGGATTGGCAAAGGTATTTTTAATTTCATCTCGGACAAAACAGTAGGAAAATTTTTGAAGTGGCTTGACATAGAAGAAAATCCTCTAAGGCTTGAATATCACATAGGTAAGGAAGATACAAAGGTAAAGGAAAAACTTCCGAATGCCAATGACATAAAAAAAGGTAATGTTTTGGGAACCAGAAAAAAATCAATGCCCGGGCTTGGGAAATATCCTAATTCCAAGTCGCTTGACAATCTTTACCTTCACGACTGTTAGCCGCAAGTATCAGCCAGAAAACACAAAAACAAACATTTAGGAATTTAAATCTCACTTCCATTTCTATAAACATGGCTGGAAGTTTTAGTTCTAGGAATGCAAAATCGGGTGACAGGGCCATTGAAACAGAGGCGCAAGCCGGTGCAGGCCAAGAGGCGGAGAACGCAAAATACGGAACGTACGTCAACATGTTCAAGGAGTTCCTGCACACTAAACCCAAGCCCTACAATGAGCTGGTCAAGGCAGCCAACGAAGGCCAGCCGGTTCTGATTGACTTCGGCGCGCTCTCAAAATTCAGTAGCGAGCTTGCCGATTTCCTGCTCGAGAGCCCGGACCAGATGTTCAGCATAGCCCAGAAGGCGGTAGAGCAGATAGACTTGCCCGGACCAGTGAAACCCAGGTTCACCGGCCTTACGGAATCAATCAATGTGAGGGATTTGCGGGCAAAACACATAGGCAAGTTTTCATGTGTTGAGGGCGTCGTGAGAAGGGCATCCGAGGTAAGGCCCCGTATAATTGAAACAGACTGGGAGTGCGTGGATTGCGGCGAGATAACAACACAGCCGGCGAAGTTCGGCTTCATTACAAAGCCATTCCAGTGCAACTGCGGCGGCAGGAGATTCATAGAGAAGGGAAAGAAACTGATAGACACGAGGCTGATTTCCATAGAGGAGCCGTTCGAACTCACAGAAGGTGAAAAACCCTCACAGGTCGGTGTTGTGCTCACCGAGGACCTGGTTTCGCCCGAAAACAGGAGAATGAGCGATCCTGGCAACAGGATTAAAATATACGGTATCCTGAGGGAGACCCCCAAGGACAATAAGAGGTTTTCAGCAAGGCTAGACTTCTACATCGATGCGAACTATGTCGAGCCCACGGAAGCGGAATGGAGAACCATCGAAATAACCAAGAAGGATGAAGAAGAGATAAAAAAGCTCGCGAAGGACCCCAATGTATACGAGAAGCTCACAGACTCCATGGCACCCTCACTGTACGGGCTTAGGGAGATCAAGGAATCTATAATAATGCAGCTCTTCGGTGGTGTGCCCAAGGTGCTAGAGGACGGGACAAAGTTCAGGGGCGATATACATATTTTATGTATTGGTGACCCTGCTTCGGGAAAGTCCCAGCTGCTAAAGCTCGCACCCGAAATCGTTCCCAGAGGTCGGTATGTTTCAGGCAAGGGTGTGACAGCAGCCGGGCTTACGGCATCGGTCATAAAGGATGATCTCATGGGTGGATGGGTGCTTGAGGCGGGTGCGATGGTGCTCACGAACAAGGGGTTGCTTTCTGTTGATGAATTCGAGAAGATGTCGCATGACGACCAGGTCGCGATGCACGAGGCAATGGAGCAGGGGACGATAAGCATTGCAAAGGCAAGTATAGTCGCTACCCTGCCTGCAAAAACATCCATACTCGCAGGGGGCAACCCAAAGTTCAGCAGGTTCGACAGCTACAAGTCAATAAGCGACCAGATAGACATATCAGAAACGCTCCTCAGCAGGTTCGACCTCAAGTTCGCGCTAAGGGACGTGCCGAACGCGGAGATAGACAAGAAGGTGGTGGACCACATACTTCTGACCAGAAGGGGAGGGTACGAGGCGGGCGCGCCGAAGATATCCCCGGAAATGATAAGGAAGTACATAGCCTATAGCAAGATAAACTGCCAGCCCGAGCTCACTGAGGAAGCGGGGAAGCTCCTGAAGACATTCTATATCAGAACCAGGAAGAAGGCAGAGGGCGGCAATGCACCCGTGCCCATAACATTGAGGCAGTTCGAGGCGCTCATAAGGCTGTCAGAGGCATCG
>JAFCEM010000003.1 GCA_017609145.1 Candidatus Aenigmatarchaeota archaeon
AAAATAATCGTCGGCTCCGCCGACTTTGAGGCCTATTTCCCCGACACTGCCACGTATATCGCACATGTGAAGTGCGCCTCCAGCAGGGGAATGAAAAATGTGCATCAGAATGTCATGATAGATAGCATCGGGGCCAGCGTTATCCCGACGAAGATACTCGAATTTGCCGGCGAAAATATCATTGCCGGTGGGATCCTCAAGACCCGTCTTGCCTTCGATAACTTTGCGGATGGTCTTTACAGTCCAACCATTCCTGTTTTGCAAAAAACGTTGAAGAAAGCGGGCAACCGTAAGTACATCGGACCGTTTCTGTCTGTTTTCGGTGTAGACCGCGTTGACAGTGCTGCCGACAAATACCCAGAGAGGCTTTTCCAGGTTGTATGGACGGAGTCGCTCAGCCTGTTCGTCAAAACAACGGAGCTGCTCGTAGAAGGAAAGCAGATTGCCGAGCAAAAGCGTATTTGTATCGTCTTCGTTGGTTTCATGACGCAGGTTCAGAATATGAAAATCCTTCCCGAATCCATCGCCATGGAAGTACTTGTAGGAATAGTCGAAAGTGATCGCCTTACCGTATTCAACAGTTAGCGGGTCGTTGCGCGAAGCCGTCAGTGCTTGTCCAAACGTAGCGCTGTATTCAAAGGTAAAACCCGTTTCACCAAGCTGGTCGCGGAATCCCCGCCACGCTTCACCACCACTGCCTTTGTGACCCTCGTCCACGAAAATAAGATTATTGCCCTCAAATACCTCAATGGGCACACTTATACCACCACCGCGCTTCTCTTCCACAAGCTTGGTAATCTCAATCACCCGAACAGTATTCTCCTGCTTCAGTGTAAGCGCGCTTTCTTGAAGGTCAAACCTCGCGCACGGTATGCCTGAAGCGGTCATCTCCGCTATGTGTTGTTCCGACAGGCCCTCGTTGGGCGTGATCAGGAGAATGTTGTCGAGGGACTGGCGATTGTAATGCAGGAATTGACGGTAATTAAAATGCATAATGAGTGTTTTGCCGCTTCCGGTAGCCATCCAGAAAGCCAGCTTATTGAGGTCGCTCTCCGTGAATTCAGGGTCCTGTATATCCCCAGGAGGCCTCCGCGAATTTCTCGCCGCAACAAACTCGTTCAACTTTCGCAAGAGTTCGCCTTTGCGATTGAAATACCAGTCGAGGAAAATCTCCGCATAAAGCACCGCGAGGTACTGGAAATATCGCAAGGTGATAGGCTCTGCCCGGTGCTTGTTGATCCCCTCAAGGTGTTTCCTGATGTTGTCATCGTATTGACCGAGCTTTGCCAGCGGAATGCTGACTTTATCACCCCGACCAACCAAACGATGAAAAATGTAGCTTCGCCCATCAGGGTCAAAGCCTTCCTGAGCCTCCCTCATGTCTCGCAGGAGTTGTTTGTTATCCTCATAGCCGAGCAGGCTGTTTAGCCAGGCTAATAGGACTAGTCGCCTTTCGAGTTTCACATACTGGGAAACACGATTATTGTCGCCTTGCCTCCTTGCCATGAATTACACCCCTCCAGACATTCGACGCTTGAAGACCGCATCGAGGACCTTCGCATTCGGGATAAAGCTGTCGCCGTTGACAAAAACTTCATCGGCGCCTTCGGTGAGCTTTTGCTCCGCAACGAACTTCTTATCGCGCTGGAGGTCTTTCTTTTTCCACCCCTTGGTCTCACGCCATATGACGACGACCTCATTATGATTAACCGTCCCTCGGTAGACAAGATATCGTCTATCCTTGTCGTAATACACGCGCCGGCTCTTGACTCGCAAGCCCAGCAGGTAATTGAAGGTCTCTGCTAAATCGACAAGCTTTTCTCTGGTCTCCTCCCCTTCGGTAAGTACCAGCTTATAATTAAACGGACTGCTCAGTTTTTCCACACTGAGGAGTGTTTCGCTGTCAGCAGTCTCCCAATCCAGCATATATTCCAGAAGGTAATCATCGAACCTCAGCAGCGTCTGCCCTTTCCGTTCGGTAAAGGAGATGTTGTTCAATGCATCTTCATATGATTCAATGCGTATGTACTTTATGATTCGAGGGCTGCGTTTCGCTTCTTCATCGGTTGCCATCCGCTTCGGCTTCCCATCCTTCCATTCGGGAGTGAAGATTACTTTTTTAATGCGCGGCAGCATAACGGTGTCGAAATAATCCGCCATCTCCACAAGTATGAATCTGCGCCTGCCCCCGTCCTCCCGATTAAGGTTTATGACAGCATGTGCGGTCGTGCCAGAACCTGCGAAAAAGTCTAGCACGGTATCGCCGTCGTTCGAGGCGCTTATGCCTATGACATATTCTCCTATTGCAACGGGCTTCGGGTTCTCAAAAAAGAAACCCATGTTTGCTTGTAGAATATCGTCGCTGCCACCATAATATAGCAAAGAAGGAACGTTCTCCGTCAGACTATCTTTAAGGAAGTATTTGCGGTTAGGAATGGTGGTTTCGTCGGGACCAAATTCAACCAAACCACGCGCTATGAGCTGTTGAAGCGTCCTTGAAGGATAACGCCATCCTCTTTTGGGGACAGGGCATGGCTTTTTCGTCAAAGGGTGAATTATCGGTTTGAAGTAGTCATCAGGTGCCTTCTTCTTATTCGGCCAAGCCATGGACACCAAACGGTATACGTTGCCTTCGTCGTCGATCTCCGAATATGCTTTCTCTCCCTCAGTAAATGGTTGCCCGCGAAGCCATTTCTTAAAGTCTTCCCTGACTCGATGGTCCACTCTTCCTACTTTTCTAACCAACTGATCTGCTTTTGCTAGAATAATCTCCGCATTTGTCTTCTTTCTATGGACAACGCCTCCTTTAGTTTTGAGGCTGTCACGGTTTGCTACCGCCCACAATAGGTATTCATGCTGCGTTGCTATGCCAGTAGCATCGCCTTTAGGATTGCGTTTATCCCAAATTATGGGACCGATACTATTGTTCCTCCTGAAAACGATTCGAATTAATTCTTCTAAAGCATTTACTTCATGCTCATCGATATGGCAGATAAAATGGCCGTCTTGCGTTAAAAGCGACCGAGCGGCGCTGATCCGTTGTTCCATCATTGTCATCCAGCTCGAGTGCTGATAATCGTCTTTATAGAGGAAATCTCCAGTCCCCGTATTATACGGGGGGTCAATATACACACACTTGACATTTCCACGGTACGTCTCCAAGAGTAGGTTGAGTGCCTGGAAATTCTCACCGTGGAGGAGCAGGCCGTCCACCTGGTCATCAAGGTTCTCGAAACTCGCCAACAGCGCGTCTTTGAAGTCCTCGTCAAAGTGCTTTGTATCAAGGACCAGCGTAGGATGTGTTTTCAGGAATTCCATACGACGCTTCTTCTTGCCCCTCGGCGTAAAGAGCGTTGTTTCCGCCTCGTCTATATGGAACAGCTCCTTCCACTCTTCCCACTGAGCGTCGCTTGTCGCGATTTGGTCGTGGAATTCCGGCGGAATACTCCCAACAGTAATGCAATAGTGTGTTTCCGTGACAAACTTCTTTTTCTCCCACATCTTTTTCTGAAAATTCTCGATTTGCGCAAGAAAGGTAATAACCTTTAGACCTATCGCCCTGATAACCTTCATTATCTGAAACCAACCTTCGGCGCGTGCTTCCCCCGCCGCTTCAAGATCATCCAGATTGAGCACCTCGTTCTTCAGGTAGAAATCCAACTCTCGCTCAAGAAATCCCTTGAGGTCCTTATGTATGAAAAAGTCAGAGGTGTTCTTCCTGGTGTAACGCCGCAAATGGTGCTCGAGGTAGCTTACCGGTGTCCCGTCGCTCGCCTTCCGTCGCTCAGCAAGCAAAGCACTCAAAGCCGCCTTCTTCCGCTTGAAGCGTTCCGGAATGTCTTTCAACGCCTGTTGAATAATCTTGTCCTGCTGGTTCTTCTTGCCGTAGGCGATTTCCTCCTGGTCTGTCAGTGGTCGATATTCAAACGGAATAACTATCTGTTTCTCTTTTGCATCAAAGCATGCGTCCTTCGGCAATGGAATGAAAAGGCGCTTATCACCCTTAACATTGTCCCGTTCAACCTCTGCGTTCCGAAGCTTGAAGTGAACAGTGATTCCACCGACCCTGAAGTTGTAATCCCTGAAATGCTCAACAGTTTTGATGTAGTACTGGTCGCTGTTCGCCCAGTAAAAGTATATTTCCTCCCCATTATAAGGGATGACATATTTGGCCCTGCTTGAAGAGCGATGCTTGGATATGAAGTCTCCATTGTCGTAGTACCTGCTGAAGAAGTTATAAAGATGACTGAAAATTGCAGCCTCCAGAGCTGGCCTTGGCTTGGCTCCAGCGGCCTTCGTTTGTGCTTCCAGGTATTTTTGTCCTATTGGGCTTTTGCGGCCATCCTCAGTAAGATTCCCTTGCGCGTCTATTGCATAATCGCCCAGATCCTCGCGAATGCGGTTTCTCAGCATCGCAAGTTCCTCAGCTGCCTTTGTCTGCTCGGCAATGGCCCCCTTGTCCAACTCCGCTCGCACCGTCTCCGGAAGGTCCTTTGTCAGGAATCTTTCTATCCATTCTCGTTTGCAGTTCAAGATGCGGTAGATGCCGAAGTCAAGGTCGGCGCAGTCGAATTGGAAGATGCCTCGGAGCAACTCCTGCAGCTTTTCCAGACTATCCTGTTGCATTCAACTCTCCTCCCTGATTAAGCCTGCCGCGCAGGCAGTATATTCATCTTATAGGTTTCAAGAATTATAAAGGTAACGCTAACACACCCAGACATAGCATCATGTTAAGCCTCGGCTTTGGAAGGCATTATCATCATAGTCAATCATCTTGGGCTCGGGCATACGTGGGTGGAGTACGGAGCGACCGTGTCCTTCTCGACGCGCTTGGGGAAGATTCCGTCCTGAAGGATCGCGCCCTTCTGCAGTTTCTCTCCTACATCTTCCGCCATATTACAACCCCTCTCAGGCTTTCACCGACATTATACGCCACCCTCTGACAAAAGATTATTTTGTTTACGGATGTTTAAGCTTTTATTGCCCCTGATCGGCCTCCTCACACGCAGTAGCAGGCTCCCAGTGGTCCTGGAAGTTCTTCGATCGTCAACCTTCGGGTTTATACCCGAGTCCGTAATCAAGCATTTCCACTGCTCTGCGCTTCGTGTCCGCCTGCCCTAGCTGGGCTGGACCCTTGACGACTTTCTGAAACCCTCAGTTAGAATAGGTCTCGCTCTACCACCAGATGTGTCATGTGTACGAACCTCCCTGCCGGTTGAGCTTGTCCATGGCCGGTTGGTTCGGCACGACGGTGATCGGTGGGTCCACATTAGCCAGTTGTTTGGGTTCTCTTGAGATCATTTTGCGATTACCTGCTTCAAATTCTCGATGAAGAACTTCGGAGAATGCCCACGGAACCACCTATCGACGACAAAGCTATCTAACGCGGAGGCCGCCAGCCCCAATACGGGCCCCAATACGGGAATCAGGCCTAGTACCGCCAAAAAGCGAAGAATGCGGACAGGAAGCTTACTTACTGTGGGAACCTGCTTGAGAAGGTCAACGTAACGCTTAGCCACTTCTTGGGGATTTTCCCGGCAATTGGCGTGGAACCATCTGCGAAATGCTGCTCCATCCCTGGATCGCTTGAGCCTCATGATCTTGCTTAGCTGTTCTGCTCGAGTTGAGGCTGGCTTATCCAAGACAAAGGAAGCTATGTCGGGTATTCTGTTGAGTTCCGTCAAACGAGCAAGCGAATCATATGGCGTTCCGCTCCCTATAGACCTTTCGGTTTTCGCCTTAAGAAGGTGTCCGATGGGATTAAGGGTGATACCGTCCTCGCATTTCACCGTCTCTGAGAGCCGAAGTTCCACGTTGGCTGCTGCGAGGTGCATGAGCATGTCTATCTCATCGCCCCTCCATGAGTCCGCGTCAGGACCACCGTAGCATCGCACCTCATTCGGTTGGATTCCCGCCAGCCTATCCATGTGTTTGCTGCGTATGGCGAACAGATTCCGAATGTAAGGACTATGAAGAACATCCATGTACGTCTCGTGCTTTACAGCATCAAGCACATCGAACGCATTTACGCTGGTTGTTTTCTCCAAGACGGACTGGGGCAGTGCCGGGTCCTTTGGGCGAGGCTCCAATCCGCTCAACGCCCAAGCAAGAGCTCTTTGATCATCTGCAAAGCACTCGTTGTCTATCTTAAACGTTTTCAGTCCACCCCCATTGCCGACATATGCGAACGCGCCCCTCATGCGGAGGAAGCTGAGATCGCCTGCTTCAAGTAGATCAATGACGGCACGTTCCCCCAGCACACCCACGAGGACCGTCACAGAAAGAAAATCTTGTGTTGGGATAACAACTTCATCGTACATAAGGAGACCATCAATCAACTGCGTGAAGCGGGGCCGACCTCGCTCAAGAAATCGCCGGTAACGTTTATTCGGATCATCGTAATTGTAGATCGCCCACATATTGCCTGCGAAGACGCGCTTCCCAGGTGCCCTCCGGTCTGACGTCCTACCATTTGTCGCCGATGTACCTGCCTTCATGGTTCTATAACTGCCTTAGCCACCGATCTGCCAGGCCTACTCCAACATTTCCCAGAACGCGAAAATCCAGCGAAGCTAATCTTTTGCATTCCTTGGAGATTGTCTTTCCTGAGTTTTTCTTGTTGGCACGCTGGCAACATGCCCTACTTTGCCCACATCAGTAAACTCGGGTCATTCTAACGTTGAATTAAGTTTTACAGTGAACTTTGACCCTTATGTCCCAGCCCATAATCAAGCATTTCCACGGCTCTGCGCTTTCTGTCTGCGGACATGTCGGAATAGCGCATGGTCGTCCGGATGTCCGCGTGGCCGAGCTGGGCCTGGGCAACGGCGATGTCCTTGCAGGCGTCGATAAGATGGGTGGCATAGGTGTGCCGCAGCGCGTGAAACTGGGTGACCTCCGGGAAGCCCAGCTCTCGCGTGAGCCGCATGAACGCTTTCCGAAGCCCCGGTCTGAGCGGACCGCCGTCCTTGTTATGGAACACCCGGTCGTCCTCCCTGCTACGATTTTTCCGCTTGTGCTCGCGCAGGAACTCCACAAGCTCACGCGGTATCGCCACGTCGCGCTCCCTGATGCTCCTGCCGGATGACTTCGGCAGCCAGCCTGGCTTGCGCCTTATCCTGATGACGCCAGCCTTCAGGTCAACGTCCTTCCATTCGAGATGAATGAGCTCGCCTTCACGAAGCCCCGTAAGCGCGGCAGTAACCAGCACGGGCCTGAACCAGCCGTTGGCCTTTTCCAGAAGCGCCCTCACCTGCTCCTCCGTCAGGGCCGCGATGCGCTTGCTATCATCCTCCTTGAGATATTCAACGTTCTGGAGCGGATTGCTCGAAAGCATATCCCACTTCACTGCCTTGTTCAAGAAGGTTTTGAGGCTGCTGACCTCGATGTTGACGGTGCGCTTGGTTACAGGTTTTCTGCCGTTGCCGGTGTGCTCGGTGAGCCTGAATCTCTGGTATTGCTCGATAACCGCAGGCCGTATCTGCGAGAGCTTTGAGAGATAGGGAAGCTTCCGGTCGAGGAATCTGGTGAAATTGCGGATAACAAGCTCGTTCCGCCTGTGGTAGGAGGGGGCCTGCCTTGTTTCCGTCCTCCTGAGGTATTCCGCGAAGAACTTGCGGATGGGGTAGTCCCTGTTCAGCAGGCCTGCTTCGCCCCGTTCAAGCTTTGCCTCGATATCGCCCCTGGCTTTTTCGGCCAGCGTTTTCGACCGGCCGATCCTCTTGCGGACGAACCTACCGTCCAGGTAGTAGCCGACATACCATGTCCTGCCGTGCTTGTGTTTCCTGCAGAAAATGAAGGCCATAAGACGCTCCTTTACTCCCGTAATACTCCCGTAGCGTCCTATGGCAATAATAGCGCGGACGTAAGTCGTTGTCAATAAAAAACTAACGCGAAAAGAGATGGTGGAGGCGGCGGGAATCGAACCCGAAAAAAGTAGTTTTTCTAACCCACTGCGAGGCATGAAGATATGACGCAAGTCTGTTCGGCACAAACTGTTACGGCCTCTCAATTTTTTCTGGCATATTCTGCCATTTACCAGATTTTTCTCCTTGAATACTCCCGTATTACTCCCGCGCCACTAGCCCACATCAACAGGAAGGCGCGACCTCCCAGCGGACTCTCTGGCCTTCAGCCATCTGCCCACAGCCTTCCTGTCGAATCTCACTGCGCCGCCGACCTTGATATGCGGAATGAACCCGTAGTGCACCCAGCGATAGACCGTTGACTTCGATACCCTGAGGATATCACTGACCTCTTCGACTGTCAACAGTCTTTCCATCATACACCTCAAATGGAACACACCCCGTTCCGGGCGGATCGGTCCAGATTCACTACTCTGCCTCCTCTTTCTCGGTTTCCTCTTCAGGGCCGCCCTCATAGGTGCATATTTCTTCACCGTCCTCGTCCTGCTCCGAATACTCACAGGACTTGCATTTTTCGGCGTCGACCCAGCCCCCTTCCTTCTCACACCAGATTATGTCAGAGGAATCCCCCTCGCTCTGTCTGATGCCCAGATTCCGCCCTATCGTCGGGTCTGGAAAACGTGGCTGCTGCGACATTCTCTGCATGAACTCGGGCTCGATTTCGCTCTGGTTCCCCTCAAAGACTTCGTCGTCATAGTCCTTCCCAACCCTGCTCGAATCCCAGACATCCGGCGAAGATTCATATGGTAAGGCATCGGTCGGCTCTTCCGGCTTCTCTGCTGGAAGGGGTTCTCGCTCTATTGATTGCTCGAGCCTCCCCAGTTGGCGGGAGAGGCCATCCTCAAAGCAATCAAGCAACGGATCATGAGCCGCTTTTTCCATTTCTTCTGCCCATTGCTCGTATTCATCCAGAAAATAATAGGGGTCTTTTCCGTCCATTTTTCATGCTCCTTTCCGGGGTTCCCGAATATTCATATCCGCGCTTTTAACCAATTAGCCCATGAACATTCCGTATTTACTATCCCATGAACCCAGATTCTCACATTTTGTCTGGCTATCAGCCATGCCCCGCTACTCCGTAGCATATTTCCGCCCAACCAGCTCATGCCCCTGCGGTGCTCCCTCCCGCCTTCCCGCTATCCTCATGATAATCTCACCTTCCTCCAGTCTGCCCCGCTCCATCACGTCTTCTGCCCATGCCACGAGCATCTTTTTCAAGGTATCTCCCGAACAGACCCTGTTTATCGCGTCCTCAATGCCCCTGATGTATTTTTTCATCGTGGCCACCACCAGTATCAAATCCGCTACCCCGCTCCTTGCAATCCCCTCGATTGCACTCGCCTCACGCTCAAAATTGCCCGATGAAGCTATGACCTGAATCGCCACTGTCCGTCCCTCCTCACCGGGCAGCCTCATCACGCTGTCCGGCTGCCTGCCATTCACTGCTGCTCCCCTCCGCCTGAACCTTGCCCCCCGGAAAACATGAGAAAGTGCCTGTTCCACCTTCTCCAGCACATACTGATGCACCGGCCCTCCCTTGCCCTCGTAGCATGTCACCTTTATGCCCTCCTTCTCAGCCCATGCCATCGCCTTTGGCGTGGGTACCAGAAAACGCAGCTTTCCCAGCTCCTCATCCCGCACCTCCGTTACGAAGCCCCAGGTCTCAAGAAACTTCTGGCACCTGTTGCCCAGAGACCTGTCTATCCCAAGCTGCGCATTTCTCTCATCCATGCTCTGGCATTTTTTCAGGATGGATACCAGTACATCCCGCACAACACCCCGTATCGCCCCCGTCTCCTTCGCCTCCCCTCCGCCTTTCATCCTTTCCTCATAGCCCATGAACCTCGGCAACACATCAGCCTGAAGCCCCTCCACGGACCGCAGCGAGAGTTCATCGAGTTCCGCCTCAGAGATACCCTCTCCGGAGTACGGGAACTTCGGGACCCTCAGCAGGAACGGCCTCGGGCACCTGTCTCCGCCCAGCACCCCCACGCACTGCCCCACGGGCAGCTGCCCTATCAGCTCCCTTATCCGGTAATCCTTCAGGCCCATAATCTTCATCCCGTCGTCCAGCTGCTCTGCCATGATGTTGAAACACAGCTTGAGCCTTGTAGCCCCTGTCACAGCCTCACATATCGCCCTCGGTATCTGCTCCAGAATAATCAGGCCAACCCCGAACGCACGGAGGCGCGTTACCTTCAGCTCGATGTCAAACACAACATCCGCAGAGCTCCTTCGCTCCCGGAAAAGCTCGCGCTCCTCGTCAAATATCAATACCATCGGTATGTGGATCCTGTTCCTGTTGTACTTCCGATACATGTAGATGTATTCCATCAGCAGCCCGCCAAGAAAATCAGAAACGCCCTTTCCCGCCGGAGCCTCGAAAACAATGCTTATGCCTTCATCCATGAGCCTGCCATAGTCATATCCCCTCTCACATGCCGCGACATCTCCCAGCTGGCGAACCAATGAGCGCAGTTTCGTCAATGACCTGATATGGTAGCCCTCAACATCGCTCCCCCTCGGATATCTCTTGGATTCCATGAGTATCATCAGGTCCTGAAGCGTAGGCTCATGCCCGTAACGCTCAAAAATCTCACCCAGTTCGTAAAGAATTGTGATCATGTGCTCGCGGGATGCACCATGCAGCCCGAATGACTCCGTGAAATGCGTTGCCCAGACCTCATACCACTCTTTCCTCGGCACATTCGCCGGCGGACACAATGTGTTCCATTTCTGATGCTTCAGCCTTATCAGGAGAAGTCCGGGAATATGCCTGGCGAGCCACATGTAGTCGCCCCGCATGTCCCGTATCCAGACCATCACCTTCCGCCGACTCATTCCTCCTCCGGTCCTATCAGGTTCCAGATGATTATGTATGCCAGGTTCGTTTTGCCCCAGCCAGGTGATCCAATCAGCATCGCCGAATAGGGCATTTCATCAAAGCCCCAGTACATTGTCCCGATCCCCTCGACCTCGCCGAGCGGGATTCCATCCGCCCGGAGCCACTCAGGTTTCGGATAAGGAAACAAGGGGTCGTCCCTGACCAACTGCCCCGCGCCTTCCGACTCCAGCGCTTCACACAGCATCCGCGCAGCCTCCTCATCTCCGCCCGCGAGTACTGCCTGAATCAGCGCAATTATATCAGGCTCGTCTTCCCGGCCTGCGTATTGAGCTGCTCTGAGCAAGCGCTGAGCCATGTATTCGCTCCGCAACACCTCGTTCCTTCGGTATGACGGCATGGAAAGCCTCCTTCCTCTTGCTCAAGGCCTTGCGCCTTTTGCAATGCAACTCCTCCTGCAATTCACTCCCTGCCATTGTTCGGTGGCGATCACGCTTCAAGTTCGTCGTCCATGCCTGTAACAAGTGGCGCTGCTCCCCTCATCCTCGTCATTTTCGGCGCCGATGCCCCTGTTTCTCACACTGCTGACATCGCCCTCGTCATCTCCGGCGCTTCTGCCCGCCCTGACCCCGGGGGCGAATCTCATCTCCAGCGCTCCCCGTATGTTATGCCTTGCTCTGCACCAACTCTGTCGCGTACCCGGTGCAGCGTCAATCGCTGCCCTTGTCAGGCTGCACAACATCCCTCCCTGCCCGATCCCGTGTCCTTCTCTGACCTGTCACATCTTCGCGTATCGCTTTACTCTTCTTCTTCCTTGTGGTCATCGCCAGATTCAGGCAAGTGCCTGAGGACTTCCTGGCTGTGCAGCACCATGGCCTTAACAGCTTCACATATTTCCCGCTGCATCTGCTCATTGGCAGCCAGGATGCCCAGCACGGGGCCATTTAACAGACGCTCCGCGAACTCCCTGCGCTCGTCCTCTGCTTCACCCGCGGCTACCCTGGCCTCGAGCTCACGTCTCCTGCGTGTGCTCTCGAACCAGCCCCTGTCTGCCCCGAGTATCTCCCCCACTCTTCTGTACAGGGACTCATAGCGCCTGTCGTCGGCCTCTGCCTGTTTTTCGATAAACTTCATTACCTTTTCGGACAGCCGCACACGCTCATAGGACATCCTTCCGAGCAGGTTGCTCACGTCCCTGAGTATCGACACCAGTTCGCTCTTGCCCGTTGCTTTCTCAATTGCGCCGATTGTGGTTCGCACAAGGTCGCTCACGTCGGCGCTTTCGTTAACTACACGTCGGCTCAATTCGGGTAACTGGACCTTCTGCATCTTAAAAATCCTCCCTTCTTTCTGAAACATTCACAACCCTTCCAGGGTATATGCCGGGCCTCGTGTTCCAGCTCCAGCCAATGCCGCACTGCCCGTCCTCCCTGCCCCTCCGGGCCAGCTTCTGCAGTGCCTCAAGCCTGCGTCTACGCTCCAAGCCCCAGGCTATGGTTGCAATAATTGCCCAGAGCAAACAGGCAAAAAAACCCAGCGCAAGCCCTAGCATCACCACCAAGCACTGCCCCAGACTGAGGGTTAAAACCAACCTGTAAATCGGTTCCTCAAGCATGTATATCCTCCTTTCTCCTGTCCAGGACTTCTGACCTCAGCCCTGTCATCTGTTCCAATGACTTCTTCTGCCGACCGAGAATGCCCAGTGTCCTTTCAACATCAGCCTCGAACCGCATCCGCTGCCTGTCTTTTTTTCTTGCGAGTCGCTGCTCCAGGATCTGCCTCATTTTCTTCTCATTGTTGAGGTTCACCCCCGTCCCCAGCAAGGCCAACAACAACACAACAACCAGTGCAACGAGAACAATAACAGCAAGCCAGAGGCCATGGTTCTCACCCATAGCACCCATGTACCCGAACACCATGCCTGACATCCTCGCAAGTCCTCCTGCTGCTCCGGGTACCTCGCGCAGGAAAAGAAAAAACACGAGTGCACCAATCATCACCATTGCTACAACAAACAGCGCTATGCCTTCCGGATCCTTCATGTGACATCACCTCCTTTCATGGGCCAGCAGCGCACCACAGCGCTGAAAAACTCCGAACCGAGAACCTGCAACCCTATCTCCTATTCCATGCCTCCGCAGTTTACCCTCCAACTCCTGTAACAACCGCCCCGCCTATGCGAGCATTTCGTCGCATGACCAGGGCCCTGCTGAGGCGAGTCATCTGCTCGAAAAAACCTCTCCTCCGGCGGGATTCTACGTCCGGAGATGTTGCTTAAACATCTGCCTTTCACCTTTACTATCCCGCCAAGGCTTGCGAGAACGGCCAGCACTCATTTGGAGCATGATTCTCTCAAGCAGCCGCAAGCGCTCGGACCGCTCGCGATTAAACCTCGCTGTCATCACAGCGGCCCATGCCAGCGATTCCAGCGACAACATCAGCCCCAAAATACATGCCCAGTCTTCCAGCAAAGTCAGCGTTACGTTGCATGCTTCCATCCTGAATCTCTTTTCTTGCATCTCTCTGCGGTAGTCAGCCACAACGCCGGCAAAACAAAAAAGCCCGAAGCTGCCACCTGCCATTGCTTTTTCAAGCTTACAGGCAGCCGCTCCGGGCTCTTGCGTTAGCGATCTCCCGGCTACAGCCCTCTTTTTATACTCTTCTTATTCTAACTCCCCCTCTGCCGTTACTATTGTGTTCACACAGACCTTTGGCCCGAACGTGTGACCGATTGCTGACAGTTTTACAATTCCGTGCCCACTAGAGTTAAGCCATCTAGTCGCCACGGCGTAGTCCCTGTAAGCCGAAACCCCTGCTTTCGGCCCGCGCCGTTCAACCAGGTCGGACATTTCTTGCTCGAATTGCTTCTTGGCACGCTCCAACTCCGCGTACTCCCATGGTTGGCCCCGGTTGCGCGCATGCCGCTTAAATGTGTTTTTCCTGGGAAGCATTACTGAGTCTCCGGCAATATTCTACACTTATAAAACGCTCCTAAATTTTGGCATCCAAGCCGCGGTCTGGCTTCTCTCCTTCACCGCCATTCCCCTCAGCTATTTGCCTATTATCAAGTCACACTGCGCATCTTAAAACCAACTGTGATGTATTTTTACCCAAATCCTACCCCACGTCAAGGAAAAAACGTGAACATCTGCGGAAAAAGCAAGCCCAATTGCTCCTATTATTTCCGTAACAGTTTGCCGCATAGATTTCCACAACAACCCCCACAGAAAAGAAACCAGGTTCTTCGCCTCAAATCGTCCGGCTGTAAGTCTGGAGCAGCATTCCACTTACGACTCACTCCCGTCCCCCATCGCGTGGGGAGGCCTTCCTGCCGTCAATTCCAGCCTCGCAGGCGCATTCAACGGCCTGAGCGTGAGATACCGAGGCTTTGCCCCCATTCAGATAATACGCCGAGGGCGTGCAGTGCCCTTACCGAGGCCCGCCCGGTACAGCATCAATCCGGGCCGGATAAGGCAGTTGGTGTAAACTATCCTGGCGAGGAGTTTCCCCATAATTGCAAATGTATTGGGCAGAAGTTATGATAGGGCAAGGGGTTAGGGATTCTGCTTTGCGTAAAGGGTGGTCCCCCAGTAAGATGCGACAGAATTTTGACCTGTTCTGGGGAATCTCCCGGAGGACCACCATGAGTAAAAATAGCAAGCTTGCCGGCAAGATCAAGTGGCAAATTGCGAGATTTTCAGGTCGTCTGTCCGAGGGACTGACCAAGCCGCTGCGGCGCTTCATCGACGATATGGTCTATGGCATTCAGGCCTCAAGGGATGTGAAGCTGTCGAACATTGCACGGGCTCTGCAGGAAGAGATCAAGCTGGTCAAGACGGAGGATAGGCTTTCACGAAACCTTGCCACGATGGACCTGACGGAGGAATTGAATCGACGGCTCTGCTGGGAGGGATCGGGGTTGATCGAGGACGATAGCGTGCTGGCCGTAGACTTGAGTGACATCAGGAAAGAATATGCAAAGAAGCTCGAGTACCTGGCGGAAGTTCGCGATGGATCGATGGGTGAGATCGCCAATGGTTTTTGGCTGTGTGAAATTATTTGGTGCAGATGTGCATGGTGACAAGATCGTGCCGTTGTATGGCGGGCTATATTCACATGCGGCGGATGACTTTGTGAGCGAGAACACGCAATTGTTGAAGGCGATAGACCTGGTAACGCGGATGACAGGCGGGCGTGGTATCATTGCGATTGACCGGGGATGGGACAGGTATAAGATTCTTAAACCGTTGCTGCGGCGCGAGTTACGATTTGTGATTCGGCAGAAGGGTGATCGGCATGTCATCCTTCCCGGTGGTAAGACGGTGCGTCTTCGGAACGCGGCGAGATGGTGCAAGACAACGCCGAGGTACAACGTCGTCGTGGAGCGTGAAGGATATAAGGAGGAAATCTGTGACTAGACCTTATGGAAAAGACTCTCAACCTCACCCCACAATTGCTCATTCTCGAATTTCTTGATTCTCTGCTCCATTATGTGCATGATGAGGTGTATGTGCCTAACCTGCGCCTGGAAGTTCTTTCTTCTCAAAGCTACCTCTGCTTCTCCTATAACCGCCTTGAAGAAATCATCCGGGTCTATGCGTTTCATCTTGCTCACCTCTGCTTACGAGACCACACCGTATATGCGTGTTCATGTGGAAACGGGGGCAGGCAACTCCACCCTGTCCCCCGCGGGATTTCAGAAATCCTGCATTAATGCTGTTCTCCTGATATTCCTGGCGAGTTCTATCTCTTCAAGACACCTCCTGAGCTGCGAGCTGTTTTCCATGGCAACTGGCAGGGGAATCCGCTCTGCAAGTTTCACTGCCTCATTGAATTCATGCCGCCTGCGCGTACATGCAACCGCGTACCCGTCCTCGTCAAGGATGAGGACATGTGTATCCTCCTCTCTGTGCGGCAGATGATCCACTGCTATGTCCTTTGCGCAGGGTCTTCCAACAGGCGCCCATGTGCCATTCTTCTCTGGATTCGCTCTACATGCAGGCTTAACCGCAACCACTCCTATAGCCTGGGCTCCTGTCCATGCAGACAACGCACGCGCTGCCTGTTCCCGTATCTTCTTTCCGACTTCAAGGGCTTCGCCATACTCCATGCTGCTCACCTCTTACCTTACCCACGCTCATACCTCTCCCATGCCTCCAGGATTTCCTCGATTTCTGGATGCTGCCTGATGGCAAGCGAAATCACTTCAGCCCATTCCTCAGCGCTGAGTTCGTCCAAGAGCCACTCAGAGAAGTCCTCCAGAAGTTCCTGGCGTGAACCCAAGACGAGAACCTTCTCCATGGCTTTGCCGTAGTCTTCAACCAGCCTGTCTTCGCTCATACAACCACCTCCAGCAGACGCCTTTCGAGCGCCCTGATATTCAATTCAGATACCATTGCGCGAGGCAGTTGCTACCTTACAACAACCCGGAGGGGAAAGGCATTTTGCCGCCTCGACCCGCTGTAGAAGCGTCGGTATCGATTTGGCGGTCAAAAGCCTTTCATCAAGGCTATCAGGGAGCCTCGCCCTTACTGTGGGGACGGGCAGAATAAGCGGAAGCTATCGAGGCCCGCTTTCGCTTTCCCGGGCTGCACGAAGCCAAAAATGGAGCGGAAAGATTCAGTGCGTTGAGTATGTTTTCCTCACCGGGCGACCATCAAACGCATGGTTCGCATGCAAGGGGTAGCGTTTTTAAAACAATCCTCAAAAAATACAAATATGCCTTCCGCCTCTGACGAGAGAATCCTCCTCAATCCCGAGGTTCTGAGGGATTCTCACCTGCCTGATTACATCTTTTCAAGGGAAAACGAGGTTCAGGAAATTCTTAACTGTCTTTCTCCCGTCCTGAAAAAGAGGAGACCAATGCATGTCTGGCTTCATGGTCCCGTGGGTACGGGTAAAACCCTTCTCGCAAGGCATATTCTGGAAAGGTTCAAACAGCAGCATGACATCTCCGGAGCGTACATCAACTGCTGGGAGAGGCGGACATACTTCGAGGTGCTTGATTCCCTCATTACTCAGCTCAGGATATTACGCGCCGAGCAGCAGCGCACCAATCTGAAGCTGGAAAAGCTCAGGAAGTTCCTGGGGACATCCCCTTTCCTGCTTGTTCTGGATGAGGTAGACCATGCGGTTCCCAGAGAAAGGAACGCGCTTCTCTATGGGCTCTCAACTATTCCCAATATTGGCGTGATATACATCTCCAGCGGTCTTTCCACACTCTCTACGCTGGAGCAAAGGGTGCGGTCAAGGATAAATCCAATGGCTATCCGGCTCGAACCCTACAAGCCGGATGAGCTCGTGCTCATGCTGAAGGACAGGGCTGAAAGGGCGCTAAAGCAGTCAAGCTGGAATGTGATAATCCTCCAGAGGATAGCTGACCTTGCTCAGGGAGATGCAAGACTCGCACTGCAAACCCTGAGAAATGCAGCAGACCTCGCGGAACTCGATGTGAGCGCAACTATAACGCACAGGCATGTCCGCAGAGGATGGCACAACGCGACGGACATCGAAAGGAACCACCTCCTCCAAAATCTGACCGAGGACCACAGGATTCTTTACAGACTCATCAAAAGGGAAGGTGAGCTTCTGTCCGGCGAACTCTGGAAGCTTTACCTCAGGACTTGCAGAAAACTCGGGAGAAAGCCCGTCGCCGTTCGAACTTTTTCCGATTACGCGAACGAGCTCAAGCATACAGGCCTGATTCACGTCGAGCGAGCAAGAGTAAAGGGAAGGGTAAGGGTGTTCAAGACCATTGACTGATACCATATCCGGTGTTCGGGATGCAAAAGCGAGAACGCAAAGGATTGGAACCAGACCTACCCAGGTGGGTCAGACTTGTGCAACGGCTTGAAGCGGCGGAGAAAGGGCGGAACGCCGATTGAGAGGCCTGTCGCCAGATTAGTTTCGACTATTTCTTCTTGATATGGTTCGCAGAGGCTCGTATTCCCGGCGGCGCGAACGGCTGGCTTTGGACCCAATGTGATATCCACACCACGATCTGCCCTTGCTTCCTGCCATCGACGAAAGATTTATAAGTCTCCAGAGCCATAGGTTAAACAGGCACGGCTATCTTGCGGATCGTGCTGATAACCACGGTGCGCATTGCACTTTCTAATGCTGGCTCGCCAGAGGCATATGTTATTGTTCGGACAGAAAAAATGTGAATTCTGCGGGGTAAAAATAGAGAAAGGAAAAGAAATAACAGCAGAAGTGGAGGTATACGGACTGGTAGGAAAATTCAAAAGAAATTTCTGTTCAGAAGATCACCTGAAAAAATATGAAAAAATAACAGCAGAGAGAAAAAGCAAACTGAAACCAAGGGTATGCATGAAATGCCTGAGATGATTTGTCCATTGTTTGCCATGAAATAGCATACTGAATTTATAATGCGGCGCCGCATTTTTTGTATATCTTATTTCAGACTTCTCTTTATGTCTTCCAGATCGCTTTTTATTTCATCAAACCTTCTTTCTATCAATTCCATTAATTCCTCATGAGGGGCTTTTTCCCTGTAGTAAACCCTTTCATGAGGAGGATGTGGCGGCATGGGCATATTTTCACCTCCTTAGTTTTTTAAGACCATTAAAAGCATGGTTGCAAGTCCCATGCATATTGGTGCCAGGGTAGGCAGCACCGTTGTCAGGGGTATGCCTGCCATAATCATACAGCTTCCCAGGAATGTGCTTGCAAGCAAAGACACAGCAAGGCTGCCTGCCATTGCAGTCATTCCATTTCTTTCATGTGGCGGCATAGATATCACCTCCTTTAATTTCGAGTTTTCTATATTATTATTAAAAGTAAAAGTATTTAAATGTTTCGGTTTTTCTATAAAAATAGAAATATAATAAAAGTATATAAATACCGAAACAAAATATATAACATGCCCATTTTTGAAGATATTGTGCACAAGGCACTGGCAAGTGAAATCAGAAGGGAGATTCTGTTAAGCCTTGTAAAGGGAGAAAAATACCTCACAGAGATAGCAAAAGAGATAAACAAAAAGCCGCAGACAGTGGATTTTCACCTTACATTGCTGCAGGAAATAGGTCTTGTGGATTCGGAATGGAGAAAAGGGAAGAAATACTATATACTGAAAAACAGGGAGATTATTGATTTTTTGAGGCATAAAAAACCTGTTCCCGCAGAGTTCAGGCCTAAGCCGCCTCATGAAATAGTGCTGGATGCATGGAAAGATATTGCAAAAAGACTTGACAGGATTGAAAAAAAGATTGACAGGCTGGCCAAAAAATAGCTATTCAGCCAGCTTGGGGGAACTGAACCATAGCCCTGAAACAACATGCTTCCCGTTTTGTTCTGAAAAAACAATCTTGACCGTGACATTGCCTTCCTTTTCAAACTCCGCATTGTAAATCACAACAGTGTACGGCTCCTCTTTAAAAACTGACTGAACCTCCCTGGAGAGATAGTATCCAAGCCTTGTGACAACAAAGGCATGCGTCTGGAGGAACATCTCATATGTCATTGCCTCCTTCATTGTATCATCAAAGTCCCTGGAGAACATTGTATAGTTCTGCATGGTAAATCCCTGAAGCAGGTTGTCTGCAATGGGCTCTGCATACCCCAGGACAGCTGCCATTTCATCCTCTTCTGCAGGTTCAGGCTGAACATTATACTGCTGAATCAGAAAAAACCCTGCTATTGCCAGAACAGCAACAGCAGCAATCAGTATTTTGTATTTGTTTTTCATAGTGTTATATTGGGGGAAACAATTTAAATAACAGCTGTCTAAAGATAAAGGTTGGTTTATGAAAATATCTGAATTGAATTTTGGTCAGAACAATGTTGCGCTTGAGGCAGAGGTTGCCAGCATGGAAGAGCCCAGGGAAGTCAATACAAAATTCGGAACAACTATAGAGCTTAATATTGCAACTATAAAGGATGATTCCGGGGAGATAAAGCTAACGCTCTGGGGCGACCAGGCAAAGGGAATTGAAGCTGGCAAGAAAATCAAGATTTCAGGCGGATTTGTAAAGGAATTCAACGGGGAAAAACAGCTGAGCCTGACCAAGCAGGGAAAGATTGAAGTTGTTGAGTGATTCTGAAGTTAAGTTAATATAAAACAGAATATTGCTAATTGCCAATATATCCCTTCTTCCTGCTTGCTATGTATGTTTTGCTTATCCCGCCTGCATACTCTGTTACATTGGCTTCATAGTTTCCCATAACATCCTCTGCACTGTATTTTTTCTCCTCTTTTTCCCTACTTTCATGGGCAATGGTGATTTCTATCTTCTTTGTTTCTGTTTTTTCAGGAGGCTCTATCTTTGATTGTGTGCTTATGCTTGTCGGAAACTTCCATATCAGATTTCCCTCTCTATCCAGGCAGTAGAGGTTGCAGTCCCATGATCCGAATATAACAAGATTTCCATGGATTTCAGGGTTTGTATGCACAAACCCGTTTGTCTGGAATCTCCATGCAAGCTTTCCTGTGTTCCTGTCCACAGCATACATATGATTGTCATAAGAACCGAAATACAGCAACCTGCTGCCCACTGTTGCATGCCCAACAGTACCTTCTGTTTTGAAGTCCCAGAGTTTTTTGCCTTCAGAATCAACACAGTACATCTTGTTGTCACCGCACCCAAAGTATATCCTCCCTTCCTTTACAACAGGGCAGAGTATGCTGTCCTTTGCCTTGTATGTCCATTTCAGCTGCCCTGAGAGGGTTATTGCATAAAGGTTTCCATCGCCTGAGCCAAAATATATCATGCCATTCTCGGATGCAGCAGGCCAGGCAGCTATCCAGCTGTTTGCATTGAATCTCCAGAGCAGCTCGCCCTTAAGGTTCAGGCAGTAAAGGGATGAACCATTATAGCCAGCATAGATCCTTTCCTCCTTTATAAGAGGTGTTATAAGCGCATAAGGCGTTCTGAAAACCCATATTTTTTCCCCTGTTTGTGCATCTATACAGTAAAGGTTTCCGTCAGAAGAGCCGAAATATACCCTGCCATTATGCCATACCGGGCTGCCGCCTATATGCCCGTCTGCCTGGAATTTCCATACAAGACCGCCTGTCTCGGAATCAAGGCAGTAAAGGTTCCTGTCCCCTGAGCCGAAATAAACCCTTCCTTCCCTGGTAAGCGCATATGACTGTATTGTTCCGTTTGTGGAAAACCTCCATTTCTCTTTCCCTTCTAGGTCCAGCGCATAGAAATTCTTGTCGCATGCACCGAAATAGATTGTGTTATTATAAACTATGGGCTTTGCTGTGATGCTTCCTCCAATGCTTATCCTCTCCCAGAATGTCTTGTCCCTCACAGCTGTATATTCCTGTATGGTTCCTATATTCCTTATCTGCTCAAAATCATCCGGCTTTTCCCCTGCCAGAAACCTGATTTCTGTTTCTGATTTTGGTATATATTCCTGCATGGTTATGTATTCTATTTTTGGTTTATAAATATCAGAAGCGCAGCTGCAAACTATTCGTATAAGCATTAAGCCATTTGCCGAATTTTAGGGGCATTGTTTTTAAACCCAATGAAATTAATATTCTGCTATGATATCAATTATTGGGGCTGGAAGGGTTGGAAGCACAGCAGCATTTTCCCTTGCGCTGAAGGAGCTTGGAGACATAAAACTTGTGGATATCATGGAAAAGGTTCCGCAGGGAGAGGCGCTGGATCTGATGCATGCTGCACATTCCGGGTTCTGCGTGGATGTTCTGGGAACAAACGATTTCAGGGATATTGAGGGCTCAGGGATTGTTATCAATACAGCAGGGCTTGCCAGGAAGCCGGGGATGGACAGGCTTGATCTTTTGCAGAAGAACAGGCAGATTGTAAGCTCTGTTGCAGAAAGCATAAAGAAGTTTGCCCCTGATGCAATAGTTATCCAGGTTTCAAATCCCATGGATGTAATGAATTTTGTTATGCACAAGGTCACAGGATTTGAAAGGGAAAGGGTAATAGGCATGGGTGGCATGCTGGATGCCCAGAGATTTTCCCTGTTTCTGGCAAGGGAGCTGGATGCAAAGCCCATGGATGTGAAAAGCATGGTTATCGGGGAGCATGGTGAATCCATGGTTCCGCTTTTTTCCCAGAGCTTCCTGGACAGCAGGCCTGTGAGCGAGCTGCTCAGCGAGGAGCAGAAAAAAACCGTGCTTGAAAAAACCAGAAAGGCAGGGGCAGAGGTTATAGGGCTTAAGGGAGCCACTGTTTTTGCGCCTGCAATTGCAATTACCAGAATGGTTGAAAATATTGTTAAAAACAAAAGGGAGATGCTTCCTGTTTCCTGCTATCTCCAGGGCGAGTATGGAGTAAAGGATGTATGCATCGGGGTTCCAGCGCGCCTGGGAAAAAGCGGCCTTGAGGAGATTATTGAGCTTGGCCTGGAGGATGAGGAAAAAAATGCATTCCTCCAGTCAGCCGAAAAGCTGAAAAAAATCATTTCTGAACTTGGGATTTAATTTGGCATCCCTTATTCTAATTGTTTGGTTGACATCCATAAAAAATAAAACTGATCTTTTTAATTTTTTTGGTAGTTGCCATTTTAAAGTTAATAATTATATTGCGGACGCTCTAAAAATACTGTCTGCCTTTGACAGAATCACTCTAAAAGAATTGGATTTCGTGCTAATTTGCCTTTATGTGTTTCTAAAAGATTAAACTTGTCTCCGAATTGATCGAATCTTGCAACGACATCCCTTACTGATTCTTCTAATGTTGAAACAATTAAAGGATAAGCTGCTGGTGGAAAATATGTAACATATTCTTGTGAAACATAATCTGCTCCTGTTCTTTCTTTGAGTGGAAGTAATGCCTGGTCTATAACAGTTTTCAACCCATTCTTTTCCATAGCATCCTCGTCATTATATTCCCATATGGGTTCTCTTATATCTGGAGGACATACAGGTATTTCATCAAAATCTTCTGGAACAGCAGCTTCTTCACATATTTTTCTTATCATGGCTGGTCCGAGAAAATAATCTTTTCTTAAAATATCCATAAGTTCATCAGAAATTGCAAAATATCTTAAGGCAGCCATGCCTCCAGTTGTATCATAAAAATATCTTTTTTCTTCTGGTATTCCAACCCCATATTTTTTATGTTGTTCAATTTCTCTCTCCACTTGGTCAGGAGAATATCTTATGATATCTGACCCTGTCCAAAAAGGCCTTTTGTCAGGATTTCTATCGACTATTACAAATCCTGCTTGATTATATTTCCCAACATAAACTGAACTAGCTATAAAAAACCTCGGTAATTTTTGTTTCAAAATTCCCCTTGGAACTAATTCTTTTCCATGAATTCTTTCTAACTTCTGTTTTTTATATAGAACTATATCACTCATAGAAATTGTTTATAATGTAAGATTTATAAATCTTTGTTTTCTTTACTACCTTAAAGTTAATAATTATATTGCTTTCGCTATCGCTCAGGGGGTTTAATGTATGCGATTTAATGAAGTCGGCGTTAGCCGATTTGGGTGGAGCGAACTGCAGGTGAGCGAAGTCGGTTAATGCGTGTTAGTTTCCCCGAGCGTTAGCGAGGGTTGGATTTTAGTGCAACGTTCCGTAGCGAAGTGGAGGAAAAATTCAAAGTAATTTTTTGGGCGTTCTATCAAATGAGCGAATACGATAAACAAAGAACAAGAATTAAGGCGAGAAAACCATTTCTTCCAGAACAGCTAGGGGACGAGAAAACTATCTTTGTTTATGTCTTTTTAATCCTTTAAATGTTTTAGATAATTCTTTTCTACTTTTAGCTTGCCTCCGATTTAATAATCTCCTATTTGTAAAATCGTATTCATACAATATTTTTTGACCTTTTAATAAGGTAATCCGCATTATATGGTTTGTGAAAACAATTCTAGGTTTCTGTTTTAAGTAAAACCATATCCTAAAAAAATTGATTAATCCCATTCTCAAGGCAATCGTTGTATGGGGTTTATAAGGTCTGTTTATATCTCTGATATAACAATAAGATTTAATAGACTTCATTAATCGATTTCTAAGATTTATCAATTCTTGATCGGGTTTTACTTTAGCAAAAACAACAAAAAAAGGAAAAACACCGATTCCATCTACTGTAAATTTCATCATTTTATGTTTTGAGCATATTTTTTTGAAATCAGAGATTAATCTTTTTTGATTTTCAGTTGTGAAGGGTTGAATCAAAGTTATATGTGGTACTTTATGCACTTTTTCTAATCTGAATTTATTATCCACTTCATTAATCAGACTTTTAAATTGGTGTTTAGCTTTACCAAAATATCTTATTTCAATGTAATAATGTGGTTTTTGTCTCATAGTTTTTTCGCTCCCTTTGATTAAAATATATACTCCAGAATATAACTTTTTCGTTTTTAAAGAACATATTTAGTTTTCTCACCCTTCTCCGTTCTAGCTCAAAAAATTATTGAGTTTAACATATGCCGTTAAAAGAAGTTTTTCCCGAAGGCAAAAATCCCGAGTCTGAAAGCCCGGGTTTTTTATTAATAATCTGCGTAAGCAGATAATATTTTAGTGGTGACCGCCAAGTTATTATAAACTTCAAAGTAGTTACAGAAACAAAAGTTTATAAATCTTCAATTTATTCTATTTATTAGGAGATTAAAAATGGAAAGAGATACTTTAAGGGACTATCTCGGAAAAATGGTAAAAATAAAGGCAAGAGAAGGCCGAGAAGGCTATCCCACATATGTTGGAAAAGTATCCAATTATGATTTTGATTTTGTCACATTAAATCCATTTGTTTTTGAAACTAAAACTAGTAATTATGAAATAAGAAAATTAGCTAAATTTGATGCGGGAACTACAGATAGACAAATAACAATAGGTAGAAGATGTATTGACTCTATTAAAGAATTAGTTATAGAATAGATTTTTGTTGCGAAGCAACTGCGGGCACCTCTTTTTGCGAGGGCTCTCAAATTGAAACTAATTAACTTATGCGATAGGCGAAGTTCTCGAACGAAGTGAGAGAATTTGGGTGGAACGAGCGAATGCGAAGTGGAC